>JANTGS010000033.1 GCA_024762795.1 Flavobacteriaceae bacterium
AAGTAAATCATTGACAATCAATTCATCCTTTAGGATAAGAGGCGAAAATTGATTGTCAGTGATTTACATATCAAAGTTTATCGGACAATAGTGATTTTTATATATTTATCCTGTAAATTTTAATACTATGAAAAAGATACTTTTTCTTTTTATTTTTTATTCGTTTGTTGTTCAAGCACAGAAAAAAACTGTGAATGTATATTCTGAAAGAGATTCAAACAATGGTACGGTAACTATAGATGCCGATAATAATACAAAGGCCACTTATACGCTAATGATCAATTTTACCACTTTACAGAATACTAATCATTCTTTTACCAATCCTTATTTAACAAGTATAGAACCCGGTAAGAATACAATACTGATCCTCAATAAAAGTAGTTCAGGAGGTTCCATTCGTTACAGCTATAAATATAATTTCAGAAAGGGATGTTTTAAAACAGTTGCGGATAAAGATATTATTTATATGTTACCTTCTTCTGAAAATAAGGATGTTACAGTTAAATATCTAAAGAATTTCAGTAGTGATAAGTTTGGTAATGAATTGCCAAAGGATTGGGTCTCATACGGATTCTTGCTTTCTGTGGGAGATACCGTTTTTGCCGCCAGAAAAGGTAAAGTTATCCAGCTCAAACATAGCGGGTCTGTGGAAAATGAACATTCTGTTTACGATAGTAAAAGGAGTGGAATTGTGTTGGAACATAAAGATTGTACTTTTGGAAAGTATTCCAATGTAGATCATTTCTTTGTAAAGGAAGGTGAAATGGTATATCCGGGGCAAGCCTTAGGTATTTTAATGGCCAGAGCGAATAAAGAATCCGATTATATGATATTTTCAATATACTATCCTGATATAAAGACTTCTGTGGCGGGAAAGTTAAGCTCTGAAAATATTTATATCCCGGCTCTGTTTGATGTGGATGCTAAAAAGACTCAACTGGAAGAAGGTGTAAAATACCGTTCAAAACATCGTTTTGAAATTATTTCTCAGGAAATGAAGAAAAAAGAGATCAAAAAGTATAAAAAACAGCATAAGGTTTAAGGCTCTTTTATAGCCATTCATCCAATCAGTTGATTTTTATAGGATCTCTCAATTCATTTCTTTACTTCTTTTCCTCCAGCCATTTTCTGGCATTGACAAAAGCTTCGAGCCACGGACTCACTTCATCTTTTCTTACTGAAGGATAATGAGCCCAGTTCCACTGAAATACAGAACGCTCAATATGTGGCATCATTACCAAATGACGACCGTCGTCACTGGCCATCATTGCAGTATTAAAATCGGATTGATTCGGATTGGAAGGATATTCCTTATATCCGTATTTGGCCACGATATTGTATTGATCTTCTTCGTAAGGAAAGTTAAATTTTCCTTCACCATGTGAGATCCATACACCTAAAGTACATCCGGCCAGGGTTGATAACATAACAGAATTATTCTCCTGAACTTTTACTGAGGTAAAGGCACTTTCGTGTTTATGTGAATCGTTGTGGATCATTTTTGGTTTGATCTGATGATCAGGGTTGATCAACTCTAATTCAACAAACAATTGGCAACCGTTACATATACCTACTGATAAGGTATCTTCTCTTTCAAAGAAATTCTTTAAAGCTTTATTGGCTTTTTCATTGTACAAGAAAGCACCTGCCCAGCCTTTGGCCGAGCCCAGAACATCCGAGTTTGAGAATCCGCCCACGGCACCGATAAACTGAATATCTTCCAGTGTCTCACGTCCGCTGATCAGATCGGTCATATGTACATCTTTCACATCAAATCCTGCCAGATACATCGCATTGGCCATTTCCCGTTCAGAATTTGAACCTTTTTCACGAATGATCGCTGCTTTTGGTCTTGACTGTTTTGAACCGGATAATTGAGTGATATCCTTTAATTTTCCGGTAAACTGTTCCGGAAATTTAAACTGTAAAGGTTGATTTTTATAATTTTTAAAACGCTCTTTTGCGAGTCCGTTTGAGGTTTGTTGATCATCCAGCAGGTAAGAGGTTTTATACCAGAAATCCCGGTATTTTTCAATATCAAATTTATATTCTTGGTTGATGATCAATTCATTACTTTTTACCGCCTGGCCTATTTTATGGAACTCAATTCTATGATCTGTAAGGATTTTTTCAACTTCCTGAGTTTTTTCAGACTGGAAGATGATACCGCTGTTCTCAGAGAATAGAAGCTTAACGATATCTTTTTCATCAATACTACTCAGATCAATTTCTGCTCCAAGTTCATTATCCGCAAAACACATTTCAAGCAATGTGGTGAGCATTCCACCTGCAGAAATATCATGTCCTGCCAGAATCAGATCATTTTTGATCATTTCCTGTACGGTATCAAAGGCCTTTATAAAATATTCTGAATCGTTTATGGTAGGAGTTTCAGCTCCAATCTTATTTCTGATCTGTGCAAAGCTGGATCCGCCAAGTTTGTAGGTATCTTTACTCAGATCAATATAGTATATGTAGTTATTTTGAGTTACCTGAAGAACCGGTTCAACAACCTTGTTGATGTCTGCACATTCTCCTGCAGCAGAAATGATCACAGTGCCAGGAGCCAGTACTTCCTCATTTTTATATTTCTGTTTCATCGAAAGTGAATCTTTCCCTGTAGGGATATTGATTCCCAGTTCAATAGCAAAATCAGAAGTGGCTTCAACAGCTTTATACAAACGGGCATCTTCTCCTTCGTTGCGGCAGGGCCACATCCAGTTGGCAGAGAGGGATACCGATTTAAGATTTTCTTCCATAGGAGCCCAGATAATGTTGGTAAGGGCTTCGGCTATCGAATTTCTTGAACCTGCTTTCTCATCAATTAAAGCGCTTAGAGGCGAATGACCAATAGAGGTTGCAATACCTTTTTTACCCTTGTAGTCAAGAGCCGTAACGCCAACATCATTCAATGGTAGTTGCAGCGGGCCGGCACATTGCTGTTTGGCCACTTTCCCGCCAACACAACGGTCAACTTTGTTGGTAAGCCAGTCTTTACAGGCTACAGCTTCTATTTGCAGTATCTGTTCTGTATAGGCGTAAATATCTTCTTTTCGATAAATAATTTTATCATAATTTCTTGGCGTGGTCTGGTCATGCATATACGTATGAGGTGAACTGCCAAACATGTCAAACAGACTCAGATCCATAGGGTTCTTTTTCAGTTTTACCGATTTAAAAGAAAAACGAAAATCTTTGGTTACTTTCCCTACTTCGTAAATGGGAGAGCGCTCTCTGTCGGCAACTTTGTGCAGAAAATCCATATCCGTCGGATGCATTACGAGTCCCATTCTTTCCTGCGATTCATTCCCGATTATTTCTTTTGCAGAAAGGGTTGGATCTCCTATAGGTAAAGCATCAAGATCTATTTCTCCACCGGTTTCTTCTACAAGCTCAGAGAGGCAGTTCAGATGTCCGCCGGCTCCATGGTCATGAATGGAAACGATCTTATTTTCATCACTTTCCACCATGGCTCTAATAGTATTGGCCACTCTTTTTTGCATTTCCGGATTTGAACGCTGAACAGCATTCAATGTAATAGCGGAGTTGAATTCCCCTGTATCGGCAGAGGATACAGCAGCACCTCCCATTCCGATCCGGTAATTATCGCCACCCAAAAGCACGATGGTATCATCCTTTTCCGGACGGTCTTTTTTGCTGTCGGCAGCTTTTCCATATCCAATGCCTCCGGCAAGCATAATTACTTTGTCGTAACCCAGTTTACGGTTGTGTTCTTCATGTTCAAAGGTAAGCAGGGAGCCGGTGATTAGGGGTTGTCCGAATTTATTTCCAAAATCAGAGGCTCCATTAGAGGCTTTGATCAGAATATCGATGGGAGTTTGGTATAGCCAGGGTCTTTGCGGCATGTTTTCCCAGACTCTTTTTTCTTCTAAACGGGAGTAGGGAGTCATATAAACCGCAGTTCCTGCCAGCGGTAAGGATCCTTTTCCACCGGCCAGGCGATCTCGTATTTCACCTCCTGATCCTGTTGCAGCTCCATTAAAGGGTTCTACCGTGGTGGGAAAATTATGAGTTTCTGCCTTAAGCGAAATAACCGATCTTACTTCTTTCTTTTCGTAAAAATCAGGTTTATCAAATGATCTTGGGGCAAATTGTTCTATGACGGGGCCTTTTACAAAAGCCACATTATCTTTATAAGCAGATACAATACCATTAGGATTTTTTACCGAGGTCTTTTTAATCAAACTAAAGAGTGAATTCGGTTCTTCCTTGCCATCGATCACAAAAGTTCCGTTAAAAATCTTATGGCGGCAGTGCTCCGAATTTACCTGTGAGAAACCGAAGATCTCAGAATCGGTAAGTTTACGTTCTAATTTTTCAGCAAGATTTTCAAGATATTCGATCTCTTCTTCATTTAACGAAAGGCCTTCCTGTTCATTATAAACAGCGATATTATCAATTTCCAGAACCGGTTCCGGTTGAAGATGAATATCAAAGAGCTCCTGATCTAATTTTTGATAGAAATGCTGAACCATCGGGTCGAAAGTGGGTTGATCTGTATTTTTTATAAAAAATTCCTCGATTCGTTCAATTCCCTGAATGCCCATATTTTGAGTAATTTCAACTGCATTTGTACTCCACGGGGTGATCATTTCTTTTCTCGGTCCTACAAAATTTCCCTCTATCTCTTGTTCGGGGAGTAATCTGGCATTTCCGAAAAGCCAGATCAGTTTTTTTGTAGTGTCTTCACTGATTTCCGATTGTTTTGAAACGGCAAAAATAGTATTGTCTTTGGCAAAAAAATAGATCATATTTCTGAGTATAACGATGTGAATTTTTAAAGATGCAAATTTAAGGAATTGCATTTGTAAAAATATAGTATGTGTTGATAAGATTTAAAAAAATCAGCAAAGCCCCGGTTTGATGTGAGGATATATTGATTTGTGAAAGTATTGATGAGGTAATTTGCCGGGTATTTATTTTTTAACCGCCACTTCGATATATTTTTGTTTTACGGTATTTTGACCGTATTTTCTTTCAAGACGTCTAATGGTAAAATGAGCCCGGGCCATCTTTTGAAAATGATGGATAAACATAAAATTGATCGACCCTCCTCCGGCAGCTCCAATAAGGGGAACCGCCTGTGCGACAAATTTTTCAGATACCTGAATGGTAAACCGGGAAGCGATAGAACTGATCAGTTTTAGCAATGGATTACTGCTCCCGGCTAAAAGTTTGTTCAGCCCGCTGATACCATTTTTAGTAATATAGGAAGTCGCATTTTTCACGGCACTGTCCATCACATATCTTGTAGTGTAATAACTGGTTTCGAGTCCGTCGTCATCTTTAGAATCCCCACCAAGGGCAAAAACCTGAAGGCAGGCCATTTGAGTTTCAGGATCGTAAAGATCTTCTCCCTCGCTGCGGGCAATATCCATGATGGACCGCATGATAAATTTTGTAGAGATAATAAGCTCGGAAGTAAAAACTGCCGTACCAAGCCCGGTAGCCGATCCAAATACTCCGCTCAGAGCTCCGGTAGAAGTAACCAGTGCTTTATAAGTTGCCGAAGATGGTTTTTTAAAGATATTGCCTTTTTGCATGGTGGCGAGATTACTTTTTACCAGCAATAGGAGTGTTTCATTGACCTTACTTTGAAGCCATTGTTGCTGTTTGGAAGGAATTCTTTTAAGCCCGGTTTCAATTGATCCGCCCACCTTATTCAGTGTTTTCATAGCGATACCAATATCTTCCATTTCCCGTTTGGCTTTCATAAGGCTGATCAGATCATCGGGAGACATTCTTTGTGTAAAATCAGCTGTGCTCATATTTTTATTTTTGTTTAGTCGTTTAATGGTTTATGCGTTTAGTGCTTATATATTTTGTTGATTTGAAGAACTATCCACTAAATCACTAAATAACTAAATCATTATTTTAATCCTCTTTTTTCTTCTCAAGTAAAGCCATATAAAAACCATCAAATCCGGTTTGGGCCGGAGAGATCTTTTGATCTTTAACCAGTTTAAACTCAGGATGATTCTTTAAAAATTTAGCGATTTGTTCTTCATTTTCAGAAGGCAGGATAGAGCAGGTGGCGTAAACCATTTTTCCTCCGTCTTTCACAATTTTCGAATAGTTATCAAGAATTTCAGCCTGGGTTTGTTTGATCTCCTTAATAAATTCAGGTTGTAATTTCCACTTAGCATCCGGATTGCGTTTTAAAACCCCAAGCCCGCTGCAAGGAGCATCGATCAGAACTCTGTCGGCAGATTTTTTTAATTTTTTAATGGTCTTGGAACTTTCTATCGGACGGATATCAACATTATGTACACCATCACGCCGGGCTCTTTTTTTAAGTTCTTTCAGTTTATGCTCGTAGATATCCAGCGCGATGATCTGTCCTTTATTTTGCATTAATGAAGCGAGATGCAGGGTTTTTCCACCGGCACCGGCACAGGTATCCACTACCCGCATTCCCGGTTTAACTTCCAGAAAGGGAGCCACAAGTTGTGAAGAAGCATCCTGAACCTCAAAAAGCCCTTTTTTAAAAGCATTGGTTACAAAAACATTTTTACGTTCGCTAAGTAAAAGTGCATCGGGTTGATTTTTTATAAACTGAGTTTCAATATCGTCCTTTAAAAGGATTTGTTGGAGTTCTTTTCTGTTGGTTTTAAGTGTATTAACACGTAAAATTACTTTTGCTTTTTTATTGAGTTCTGTAAGCTCTTTTTCCCAAACTTCTCCCAGTTCCTTTTCTCCCAGTTCATCGAGCCAGTCGGGCACGGATTCTCTGATCTTTCTGTTCTTTTGCAGTTCATCAAACTTACCTTTGATCCTTCTTACGGGAGTTCCTTCAAACTGAGTCCAGTCGGGTAATTTATATCCTTTCAACACGGCCCACACGGTAAAATTTTTCCAGAGGTTTTCTAAAGTATAATGATTCTTTGTTCCGGCGATCTCGTTGTAGAGTCGCTTATGGCGAACCATTTCGTAAATGGTCTCTGCCAGGAATTTTCTGTCTCGTACTCCCCAGCGTTTATCTCTTTTAAGGGTTTTTTGTACTACTTTATCGGCATATTCTCCTTCGTTAAAGATGAGATGCAGAGCATCAATCACTGCAAAAACTAAGGTTCTGTGAAGTCTTTTATCGGTATTTTTCTGATTGTCTTTCAATGGAATAGGTTTATTTTATTTTTTTGCAAAGATAGGTTAAAAAATGCAGTTGATCTGTTGAACCGGAACCCGTAATTTGAGAAATCTTTTCCATTTGGAAAAATATCCAAAACCACAGATTAATTCACAAGATCAACAGTAAAGTTATTATAGTAATTTACCAGTAGTGCATTGTTAAATAAGTCCGGGTTTATTTAAGATCAGTTCAATCTTTCTGATGATCACAGTGATCTGATCCAGTTGTTCTTCTACATTTCTAAAGAACATACTGATATCACGGTTTTCCCAGCTTTCCGAAATAACACGGGCTCCCAGACTGATCCTGAGTATAGCGCTTTTCTTTTGCGTAGGATGTGCCACACTTACCGCTTGTCCAATATGACATTTTTGGGAAGCCAGCCTAATGATATCCAAGGACTGATCTTTAAATTGATCAGAAATATCCGAATTCAGTAAGAGATAGAGTTTCTTAACCTTATCAATTTCCATGATCTTTCCATTATTTACAATAAAGAAAGGAAAAATAGTACGTGTGGTTCTTAGGCCGATTTCATCACTTTCGTAAATACTTGAACTTTCTTCTTCTTTAACCAAGGCTTCAAGAAAAGGAGCCTCATCGATTGACTCTTCAACATAATTACAAAAATGCTCCATACCTAAATTTCTGTAAAGCAGAGGTGTCTGGAAAAAACGTTCCATTTCAGCAATAGCTGCATTCCACCGCATATAAGTTCCGTAGTTGTATCCTTTGGAAAGATCTTTAGAGCAATTCCAGCATTTAGGCCAGTCGGATCTGTTATAATATTGTGTAAGTCCCTTGGGAAGCAGCGTATCGATCTTTTTGATCTTTTCGCTCACTTTTTCGGGAATGATCAGCGCTCCGGAATAAGGAGGTCCGGTAAAGAATTTACTTCCAGTAATGGTAACAATATATCCTTTGTTCAGATAATTATTGATATCGGTGGCATCCAGCCTTAACTGCGAGGCATCAACAATAATCTGCAGAGAAAGATCTTTAATTTCTTCCAGTTTACTGATCAGATCTTCTGAGGGCGACTGGTATCCTAGTTTGGATTGATCCATGGTGTGTAATACCACATGCCGGTTCTTTTTTCCCGCTTCAAGAATTGAATCGTACACTTCCTGATCTACATCCTTAAAAGATTTGAGTATACCATTCTCATCTCTTAATAAGATCTTTACTACATCAACTTCACTAAATCCTTCTATCATTTCCCCTTTTATAACCGGAATATTTAATGCGGTATTGTGCTCAAAATGTTTTCCATTCAAGGCTCCCGGCACTCCACTTCCCGATTCATCGGAGGCCACCAGAACATGAGTGATCTCTTTATCAGGAGACACAATCTGTGTAATAGCAGCGATCTGTAGTGCAGAATCAGTACCTGAAGGAGAGAAAATGATCTGATTGTTATCATTCATTTCCAGAGCATTCTCTAAATTGATTTTTAATTTTTCCGAGAAATTATCTGAAGCGGGAATAAGTCCCTTCTTTAAACTTTTTTTGATAAGATCTGTTCTGGCTTTTTCTGTTTTATCAAAGGCATAATTAGAAACACTGGTAGCTGTAGAAGAAGCGAAGGTAAAGGCTTCCGGTCGTGGAAAAGGCCTGCATCCATATTTATTAAGCAGTTCCTCTTCATCAATATTGAGCCTGTAATCTCCTCCCGACATCAGTAAATATTCTGTGGGTTTTGCCAGTTCCTTAATAGTTTCTTTACAGGAATCCTTGAATTCGGCATTTAAGGAATCGAGTTCATGGAATTTTTGTAGCTCTCCAATGATCTCTTTGTTTTTCCTGATTTCTTCCAGATCTAAAGAAGTATCCATGATCAATCGGATCAAAAGATCATTGCTGTCTTTAATTTTTAATTTATCCTGTTTAGGTAAGAGCATATAGAAGGTGCGAAGCACTTCCAGCGAAGCAAGATCACAAAGCAATGATGACCTTTCATCTTGATTACTGGCCCTGTACCATATTTGCCATTCAATGGCGTATCTTAAATAAAGTAAGGCCTCAACAGGGTTATTTAAAAAGGAAGTTCCCAACCTGATCGACGTGCCCGGGGTTATCCTGAACTGTTCCGGTTGGTGATGATTTGCTATAATATTGATGCCGGTGATCTTTGGAATTGTTCCGAACCTTGTTAATATCCTGATAAGGTCTTTTACATTTTTCTTGTTAAATGCAGTTGATCCTTTATATTGGCTTTCTATAGATACGCTGTTTGTCATGATTTGTTAATTATAAACAACTGATAATCATCTATATAGTTATATTATTAGTTGTTTTAAGTGAAGAAACGAAATTACTTATTTTTCTGTGTTAGAATTGAAAAATGTTGTTAAAATATTGTTACAATGATTACGTTTTTGTACAAGGTATAATTTATAGTTCTTTGGCAATTTTTTGGACCTCATCCATAACTCTTAGCAGATTTTCTCCCCAAAGTTTAGCGATCTGTTCTTCGGTATAGCCTCTTTTAACCAGTTCAAGGGTAACATTAAAGGTTTCAGAGGCATCATTCCAACCGGATATTCCGCCACCGCCATCAAAATCAGAACTGATTCCCACATGGTCTATTCCGATCAGTTTTACCATATGATCAATGTGATTAACAAAATCCTTAACATCAACAGGAGGATATTTTTTTGCAGCTTCTTTAATTGCGGGTTCAGCAATTTTTCTGATCCGGTCCAGTTCGGTATTGTATTTCTCAAGTTGTGCAGCGCTGAGTTTTTCACGCTCTCCCCATCCGAGGATTTTAAAATTATTCTCTTCAGCTACCTTTTTAAATACATCGCTCTGTGCTTTTTTGTAAGCAGCATTCTTTTTTTCATTAACATAGCCTGCAAAAGCAACGGCTTGTACAACACCACCATTTTTTTTCAACAGGAGTAATTGCTCGTCATCCAGATTTCTACTGTGATCGCATAGTGCACGTGCACCTGAATGTGAGGCTATGATGGGTGCCTTTGTGAGCTTAATGATATCCATAAAGGCTCCTCTTGACGGGTGGGAAACATCAATCATAATTCCTAAGCGGTTCATCTCTTTAACAGCTTTTTTTCCCAGATCACTCAGCCCGTTGTTGTACAACCATTTGTTGTCTTTCTCACCTGTATTAGAATCGCTGAACTGACTGTGTCCCTGATGTGCCAGGGAAACATATCGGGCTCCCAAATCGTAGAACTTTTGAAAATTTGACATATCACTTCCGATGGGGTAGGCATTTTCCACACCGATTATCGCTACCAGTTTGCCCGAATTGTGAATTCGTCGAACATCTGCTGAATTTAAAGCGAGACCGATCTGATCAGGAGCATACACTTCAGCGAGTTTATGAATAGCATTAAATTTTGCCATAGCATTTTTATAAGCACTAGCATAGCCTTTTGCATCCAGTGATTTCTGACCACTGTAAACAATAAAAAATGCCACATCCAGTCCGCCTTTTTTCATTTTTGGCAGATTGACCTGGTTATGCAAGTCCTTGGTGTAATTATAATCATCGGTAAAATTCTTAACATTAATATCTATATGAGTATCAATGGTGATCACTTTATTATGGATCTTTTGAGCTTTTTGATAGGTAGAAATATCAGGAGCTTTTTCTTGTGGAAACATTTGCATGTAGAAAGTAAAAAAGGTGATAAAAAGAGTAAAAGTTTTCATAAATAAAAAGTTTTTGAGTGTTGTAAATATAATACAAAAAAACAGCATAAATTCTTTTTAAGATCGTATTTTTTCTGTTTTATGTCAGGTGATTTTTGTTTAAAAAATATTTAAATTCAGATTTAAAATTTTGTCAATCAAATAAATATAAAAATTCAATTTATGTTTATTTGTTGTTGTGGATTAATTAGGTTTGATCTGTAATTGGCGTGTAAAGTGTTTGAACATTGTAAAAATTATGAAAAGAAGAGAAGGTAAAGAGAAATAAAAATATATTTTTGCTGACTTGTAAAATCGTTAAAAAAATAAATATGAGTAATACACTTTTTGATAAGGTCTGGGATGCGCATGTGATCAGGAAGATTGAGGATGGGCCTGATGTACTTTTTATCGACAGGCATTTGATACACGAAGTTACCAGTCCGGTAGCTTTTTTAGGATTAAAAAACCGGGGTATTGGTGTGATGTTTCCTGAAAGAACTTTTGCTACTGCCGATCATAATACTCCCACTATCAATCAACATTTGCCGGTTCAGGATGAATTATCAGCAAATCAGCTAAAAGCACTGGAGGAAAATGCCAGGGAACATGGTATTATTCATTGGGGGCTGGGCGATGAAAATAATGGTATTGTTCATGTGATAGGTCCGGAAAACGGAATCACTCTGCCCGGAGCTACCATCGTTTGCGGGGATTCACATACTTCTACACACGGAGCTTTTGGTGCAATTGCTTTTGGTATAGGGACTTCAGAAGTAGAAATGGTCCTGGCGGCTCAAAATATTATGCAGCCCAAACCCAAAAAGATGCGTATTCGTATTGACGGAGAGCTTGCAAAGGGAGTTACTCCAAAAGATGTAGCTTTATATATTATTTCCAAACTGACCACTTCCGGAGCTACGGGTTATTTTGTTGAATATGCAGGAGATGTATTTGAGGATATGAGTATGGAAGGACGGATGACTGTTTGTAATCTAAGTATTGAAATGGGAGCCCGTGGAGGAATGATCGCTCCTGATGAAAAGACCTTTGAATATATTAAAGGAAGAAGATTTACCCCTAAAGGAACCGACTGGGATAAGGCAATGGAATACTGGAAAACATTAAAAACCGATGATGATGCTGTTTTTGATGTGGAATATGTTTTCAATGCAGAAGATATTGAACCTATGATCACCTATGGTACCAATCCGGGAATGGGTATTGGAATTTCAAAAAAAATACCTGACTCTGAAGAAATAGAAGGAGGGAAATCTACCTATCAGAAATCATTGAATTATATGGGATTTGATGAAGGAAGTGAAATGGCAGGGAAAAAGATAGATTATGTATTTCTGGGAAGTTGTACCAATGGTAGAATTGAAGATTTCAGGGCTTTTGCCCAGATAGTAAAAGGTAAGAAAAAAGCTGAAGATGTGATCGTATGGCTGGTACCCGGATCTCATAAAGTAGAGCAACAGATCAAAGAAGAAGGTATTCTGGATATTCTCAATGAGGCAGGATTTGAACTGCGTCAGCCCGGATGTTCAGCCTGTCTGGCGATGAATGACGATAAGATCCCTGCAGGGAAATACTCAGTGAGTACTTCCAACAGAAATTTTGAAGGAAGGCAAGGGCCCGGTTCAAGAACTTTACTTGCGAGTCCGCTGGTAGCTGCTGCTGCTGCGATCACAGGAAAGGTCACGGATCCGAGGGAGATGCTTTAGAGGTGTTAGGCTATATGCATTAGGCTTTAGGCTAAAAATTCTACAGTTTATTGTTTGTGATTTCGGGTTGATCCGGACAAAACAATTAAACAAATTAATAATAATACGAATAAACAATATTAAATGGCTTACGATAAATTTAACATACTAAAAAGCAGTGCATATCCACTGCCCATCGAAAATGTTGATACCGATCAAATTATTCCTGCACGTTTTTTAAAAGCAACCGAGCGAAAAGGATTTGGCGATAATCTTTTTAGAGACTGGAGGTATAATGCACAGGGTACACCCAAAGAAGATTTTGTATTAAATAATCCCAGATACAGTGGCAAAATTCTGGTTGGCGGTAAAAACTTTGGTTCAGGATCATCGCGCGAACATGCTGCCTGGGCAGTTTATGATTTTGGATTCCGGTGTGTGATCTCTAGTTTCTTTGCGGATATTTTTAAAAATAACTGTTTGAATATAGGGGTTTTACCCGTGCAAGTGAGTGAAGAATTCCTTAAAGAGATCTTTGAAGCAATTGAAAAAGATCCTAAAACTGAGATCGAAGTAAATCTACCTGAGCAAAAAATAACGCTGATATCCAGTGGCCGATCAGAATCTTTTGCTATCAACAGCTATAAAAAAGAAAATATGCTCAATGGATTTGATGATATCGACTATCTACAGGATATGAAAGAGGAGATCAAAGACTTTGCAGAGACAAGGCCTTTTTAAAATTAGGGAAATGGAACGCAAGAGAGTAGAAATAATGGATACCACACTTCGCGATGGGGAACAAACCAGCGGAGTGTCCTTTTCATCGAAAGAAAAATTAACCATTGCACAATTGTTACTTGAGGAACTCAAAGTGGATAGAATTGAGGTAGCTTCTACCAGGGTTTCTGAAGGAGAGTTTAGGGCGGTTAAAAGAATTACCGACTGGGCCTTGGAGAATAATTGTATCGAAAAGGTTGAAGTACTTTCTTTTGTTGACAAGGGTTTATCTATTAACTGGATGGTGGAGAGTGGGGCTAAAGTACAGAATTTACTTACCAAAGGTTCCTTGAATCATCTGACTCATCAATTAAAGAAAACACCGGAGGAGCATTTTAAAGGAATAGAAGAAGTAATAAAACTGGGACAGAAAAACGGGATCAAAACAAATGTTTATCTGGAAGACTGGAGTAACGGAATGCGAAATTCTCAGGAATATGTTTTTCAGTTTCTCGATTTCTTATCGGATCAACCGGTTGAAAGAATATTGCTGCCGGATACTTTAGGCGTTTTATCACCATCAGAAACTTATAAATATATTGATCAGATCAAAAAGAAATATCCTGATCTTCATCTGGATTTTCATGCCCATAACGATTATGATCTGGGAGTAGCTAATGTACTTGAAGCGATCAAAGCCGGAGCTGATGGTATACATCTCACACTGAATGGAATGGGAGAGAGGGCTGGAAATGCACCTTTGGCCAGTGTGGTTGCTGTAATTAATGATTTTTTGCCTGAGATAGAGATCAAAGTCAATGAAAAGAGCCTATATTCTGTAAGTAAACTGGTTGAGACCTTTTCAGGATTCAGAATACCGGTAAACAAACCGGTACTGGGTGAGAATGTATTTACACAAACAGCCGGAATTCATGCCGATGGTGATACCAAGAATAATTTATATTTTAACGATCTTTTACCTGAAAGATTTGGAAGAAAACGCCAGTATGCATTAGGAAAAACTTCCGGAAAGGCGAATATCCAAAAGAATTTACAGGAGCTCGGCCTGCAATTAAGTGATGAGGATGTGTATAAAGTAACCCAACGGATTATTGAACTGGGAGATAAAAAAGAAGTGGTTACACAAGATGATCTTCCTTATATCATTAGTGATGTATTGAGAAGTAAGGCCTATGAAGAAAATATAAAGGTTAACTCTTACGTGCTTACACATTCCAAAGGCTTGCGACCTTCAACAACAATTTCAGTATCTATTGAGGAGGAAACCATTGAAGAACATGCTCAGGGAGATGGACAGTTCGATGCGTTTATCAATGCACTTAGAAAAGTTTACAATCAAAAAGGAATGGAATTGCCTAAACTTACAGATTATGTGGTAAGGATACCACCTGGATCTGCTTCCGATGCACTTTGTGAAACTGTAATTACCTGGAAAAAAGGAGATAAAATATTTAAAACCAGAGGTCTGGATTCAGATCAGACGGTTTCAGCTATCGTGGCAACACAAAAAATGCTGAATGTAATTTAAAATAAAATATAAAAAATATTAAAGAATGAAATTGAATATAGCACTTTTAGCCGGAGATGGAATTGGTCCGGAAGTAGTAGCGCAAGCGGTTAAAGTTTGTGATGCCGTGGCAAATAAATTTAATCATGAGATCAACTGGACTCCCGCTCTGACAGGAGCTGCTGCCATTGATGCGGTTGGCGAACCTTATCCTGATGAAACCCATGAGATCTGTGTTCAGGCAGATGCTGTTTTGTTTGGAGCTATCGGTCATCCCAAATACGATAATGACCCCACTGCAAAGGTCCGTCCCGAACAGGGCTTGTTAAAAATGCGTAAAAAGCTCGGACTTTTTGCCAATGTACGTCCTACATTTACTTTTCATTCACTGATCGATAATTCTCCGTTAAAAAGGGAGCGAATTGAAGGAACCGATCTGGTTTTTTTACGTGAATTGACCGGAGGGATTTATTTTGGTGAAAAAGGAAGACTTGAAGATGGGGATGTAGCCTATGACAATTGTCTGTATTCTAAAGAAGAAGTAACCCGTTTGGCAAAAAAAGGATTTGAATTGGCCATGACACGAAGTAAGAAATTATGTTGTGTTGATAAGGCCAATGTATTAGAAACTTCCAGATTATGGCGTGAAACAGTGCAGGCCATGGAAAAAGATTATCCTGAGGTAGAAGTAAGTTATGAATTTGTTGATGCTGTGGCTATGCGATTGGTTCAGTGGCCCAGCAGTTATGATGTATTGATAACCGAGAATCTTTTTGGAGATATTCTTACCGATGAAGCTTCTGTAATATCCGGTTCAATGGGATTGATGCCTTCAGCTTCAGTTGGAGAAAAGACCTCTTTGTATGAACCTATTCATGGGTCTTATCCACAGGCAGCCGGTAAAGATATTGCCAACCCATTGGCAACAGTGCTTTCTGCAGCTATGATGTTTGAGGATGCATTCGGATTACAGGAGGAAGCCAAGGCGATTAAAGACGTTGTTAACAGATCGCTTGCAGAAGGCGTTGTTACTGAGGATATTGCAGGAAAGGATAAAGCTTATAAAACCAGTGAAGTAGGAGACTGGCTGGCTGAAAACATATAGAGGTTAAAAATTCTTATAATTCTGAAAAATATAGGCTTCGGTGGCACCGAGTCCGTATTTATGAAAATCTGCTTCGGAGATCTCCACAGGATATTTCTGGAGCATTTTTATTAATTTCTTTTTCAGAACACCTTCACCAATACCATGAATAAAAATAACACTGCGGATATTATTTTCCATAGCATATTTTAGCATTTGTCTTGCTTTATTTATCTGAACAGTGAGAATATCATAATTAGTCATCCCTTGAGTTGAATCGATAAGATTATGAATATGCAGATCGATCTCAACAAAACTCTTCTCTTTTGAATTTCTTACTGATCTTTTCGGTTTTTCTAATTCTTCCTCTTTCCGGATCTCACTCTCATCTATCAGATGGTCAAGACCTTTTCTGTGAATGATCTCTTCAGGTTGACAATGATATATAAAACCTTCTTTTGATTCTATGGTGATCTGATCTTTTGTGATGGTAATGATCCTTCCCGAGATCACATCATCGATAAATGTTACGAAATCACCGGGTTTAAAAGAATCAGCTTTCCTCATGGTACAAATTTATTGTAATTTTGAGTACTTTTTAAGAATTTATATATCTTTAATCAAAATTAAACTATGAGTCTGGTCTCCTTTTTAGAAGAACATTTACTTTCTTGCCGGTGGAAAGAAGCTACCGGAATGGAATGTCCGGGATGCGGGTTTCAAAGTTCAGTGATAGCTTTGTTAAAAGGTGATTTTATTGAAGCTTTTCATCTGTATCCGGCTATTTATTCCTTGTTGATTTTGCTTGTTTTTTTTGTGGTTAATTTGAAATTTCAGTTCCCGAAAGGGAATAAAATTATTCAATGGATGATGATTTTTAATCTGGTTGTTATCGTAATAAGTTATCTTATAAAAGTAGTGTAACGGGACTGAAAACTGTTTTTATTAACTTATTCTTCTTTTTTTACTTCAGCAACGACAACGGCAATTTTTTTACCATCGGGACTAACAGCCAGCCTGGAAATATCCTCAACAGGAAGGTCACCCTTGATCCTGATCTCTTCCCAGTTCTTATCGGTTTTCGGATTGAATTTAAACATTTTGTTTCCGAGACCCATTAAGATCGTTCCCTCATTGGTCCATACCATATCCTCAGAACCTTCAAAAGCATCAATTATATATTTTTTTTCACTTGTATTAGGGTTGATGATATAGATCTCAGGTGTTTCGTGCGACTTGCTGATATAACTCAGCATATCAGTACCCGGAACTTTTTGAAATGAACGCCCGATATTGACCTGTAGCATATATCTCAACTTGTATTTAAGATTATCTGCCTGGAGGATTTCTGTATCGTCATCAATAGTATAAGTAACAAGTATTTTATCATTAAACCAAGCGTAGTAGGCCACCTGAATATTGGGTAATAACACCTCAGGCTCATTGTTCTTAAAAGCGTATTTATAAAGCAATTGGGTGCCGTTTCCTTCTTTTCTTACACAGGTGAAGTTCTTTTTCTTCTTTGGATAAGGTTTTGGAGAGTATTCATTCTCCGGAGTATCTGTAATCCAGGTTTTATAGTCAAGACCTATATCATAAAGCACAATATCAGCCTGATCGTTTCTTATGGAAGTATAGAGAATGGAACCGCCATCTTCTGTAAATGAAGGCTGGTTATCGTATCCGGGATTATTACTGATATTTTTAGGATTGGTCAATTCGTAACTATCCTTTGTTTGTGTAAGATCAAACAAATAAATCTCTGTTGCTTCCTGGGCGTAAAGAGAAAAACACACCAAAAGCATTAAAAATGAGGGAACAATTTTTAATTGCATGGATTGTAATTATTAAGCTATTATAAAACAAAGATAGTTTTAAAAAATTGTGTAAAAAAGAAAAAATCCTGTAAAAACAGGATTTCTTCATTTAATTTAGCATTATGTCAGATACTAAAAACAATATTTATTTGCATCAATTACCAATTGAGCAATATCTTTTCTCAACTGGATCGGATTAGGATTATTAACATATTTGGTAAAACGTTTTAATCCTAAAAGCATCATTCTAATTTCATCCCCTTCACCAAAATAGGCGATAGCTTCTTTTCCTTTGGCATTTACCGTATTAACTGCATTATATAAGCTTAATTTTGCCATTTTGATCTGTCCTTCAACTTCTTTTTCCGACTTCATTTTGGCAAGTTTTTCAGCTTTAAGTACAGCACTTTCAGCAATATAGATCTCGATCATAATTTCAGCAGCAGCTAAAATGAGTTGCTGATGTTTTTCCAGTTCCATACCGAAAGATTGAACCGCTTTACCCGCGATCATCAAAAAGGCTTTTTTTAATTTACCGATCATTTCCTTTTCTTCTGATAACAATTCAGAATAATCCGGAGTGTCAAATGAAGGAATTCCCATTAAACTTTTACCAACTTCGGTAGCAGGGGTGATCAGGTCAATAGATCCTTTAAAGGCCTTTTTCAAAAGCATTCCTACAGTTAATAGGCGATTAATTTCATTAGTACCTTCGTAGATACGTGTGATCCTTGCATCCCTCCAGGCAGATTCCATAGGAGTATCTTCAGAGAATCCCATACCACCAAAGATCTGAATTCCCTCATCAGAGGCGAGCTGAGAAGTTTCTGAGCCATATACTTTCAGGATTGCAGCTTCAATAGCATATTCGCTAAAAGCCTCAAGTTCAGCCTCTTGATTGGTTTTCCCTTTAGCTTTCAGGTGATCGATATAATTTTGAATATCTTTACCGGCCCTGTAAGTTCCTGCATCACTGGCAAAAGTTCTTGTGCTCATTTCTGCTAATTTAGACTGTATTGCACCAAAGCTGGAAATGGGTGTTTTGAACTGAATACGCTCATTGGCATATTTTACAGATTCGGTAATAATTCTACGGCTGGCATCCAGGCAGGCAACGGCTAGTTTAATTCTACCTACATTCAAGGAATTTAAGGCAATTTTAAATCCTTTACCTCTTTCTGATAACATATTCTCAACGGGAATTACTGTATCATTAAAGAATACTTGTCTTGTAGAAGAGGATCTGATTCCCAATTTATGTTCTTCTTCGCCTAAAGTAACCCCATTTGGATTATTCTTATCATAATCCATGATGAATGCTGTAATGTTTTTATCATCTTCAATTCTGGCAAAAACGATAAAGATCTCTGCAAAACCTGCATTTGAGATCCACATTTTTTGACCGTTGATCAGATAATTTTTTCCGTCTTTAGATAAAGTAGCAGTGGTTTTACCGGAATTGGCATCACTACCGGCTTCAGGTTCGGTTAAACAGTAGGCACCAAATTTAGTTCCAGAAGTAAGTTCCGGTAAATATTTTTGTTTTTGCTCTTCGGTTCCATAAAGAAAAATAGGCATGATCCCGATTCCGGTGTGTGCTCCAAAAGCAGTAGCGATTGATCCGGTGGCAGCTGATATATAGTCAGTTACCAGCATGGTTGATACAAATCCCATACCCATTCCTCCATATTGTTCGGGAATAGAAATACCCAGAAATCCCATTTCACCTATCTGGCGCATAGTACTTTCTGTTAAAGCATAATCTTTATGTTCAAAACGATCTTTATTGGGCCAGATTTCGCGGTCAACAAATTCTCTTGCCGCTTCTTTCATCATATTTTGTTCCTCAGTAAATTCCTCGGTTATAAAAATTTCATCACTTTTAACATCTCTAATTAAAAATTCACCTCCTTTGATTGCTTCCATTTTTTTGCTTGTTAAATTTATTTAAGTTTTTTTATTTTAATAATTCATAGACTCCTGCAGCTCCCTGTCCGGTTCCTACACACATGGTTACGATTCCGTATTTATTTTTTCTTCTTCTCATTTCATTGAAAAGCTGAACGGATAATTTAGCTCCGGTACATCCGAGTGGGTGTCCTAATGCTATTGCACCTCCATTCACATTAACAATGTCGGGATTTAAATCCAGTTCTTTAAGCACAGCCAATGATTGTGATGCGAAAGCTTCATTCAATTCAAATAATTCAATATCATCTTTTTTCATTCCTGCTTTTTTCAAAGCCTTTGGCACAGCCTTAACCGGTCCGATTCCCATGATCCTGGGTTCTACACCTACAGCGGCATAAGAAACCATTCTGGCAACAGGTTCAAGATTAAGTTCTTTTACCATTTCTTCACTCATTACAAGTACAAAAGCTGCTCCATCGCTCATTTGAGAAGAATTACCGGCTGTAACACTACCATTGTTGGCAAAAACAGGTCTTAATCTGGCAAGTGCTTCCTTAGAAGTTCCTCTTCTCGGACCTTCATCGGTATCTACCACATATTCTTTGGTCTTCTTTTTGCCTTTTGGATCAACATAGATCTGCTCTACGGTAATAGGTACAATATCGTCTTTAAAGGTGCCATTATCAATAGCTTCTAAAGCTTTTTTATGTGAATTGTATGAAAATTCATCTTGTGCTTCACGGGAAACTTTGAACTGTTCGGCAACAGCCTCGGCAGTTAATCCCATGCCCCAGTAATAATCTTCATGCCCCTGATTGGTGTATTTGTAGTTCGGTGTGGGGCGATATCCACCCATTGGGATATAACTCATACTTTCCACACCTCCTGCGATAATACAATCGGCCATTCCCGATTGGATCTTGGCGGTTGCAATACTGATAGTCTCGAGTCCGGAAGCACAGTAACGGTTTACGGTCATTCCCGGAATATCGTCTGTTTTTAATCCCATCAATGCGATCAAACGTCCAATATTAAGGCCTTGTTCTGCTTCGGGCATAGCATTACCCACGATTACATCATCAATTCTGCTTTTATCCAGTTGGGGTACCTGTTTAAGAAGGTATTCAATGGTTTCGGCAGCCAGTTCATCAGGTCGTTTAAACCTGAATACACCCCGGGGAGCTTTACCAACTGCTGTTCTGTATCCTTGTACTATATATGCTGTTTTCATTTTTTTTATGTTTAAAGTTAAAAGTCAAAAGACAAAAGTCTTTTTTCTATCATCTTAATTACGAAGTGGTTTCCCCGTTTTTAAAGTATGTTCAATACGTTCCAGTGTTTTACGCTCGGCAAGTAATGATAAGAATACTTCGCGTTCAAGGTCTAACAGATATTGTTCACTAACATCTGTGGGTTCAGAAAGATCTCCTCCGGCCATGATATAACCTAGTTTATTGGCGATCTTTTGATCGTGTTCACTGGCATATTTCCCGGCCACAAGGCTATCGGTTCCAACCTGGAACATTCCAAGGGCCTGCTGACCCAATACTTTTACTTTAGCAGGTGCAGGTTGGATATAACCATCTTCCAGCATTTCAAGTGCATATCTTTTCGCTGTGGCGATTTGTCTGGCTTCATTCACAACTACCAGATCTTTACCTTTTTGATAATAACCAAAATCAAAGGCTTCATAAGCAGAAGTTGCTACCTTAGCCATGGCAATATTGATAAAAGCATCGCGTAATCGGTTTAGCTTAACATCATCTTTTATCCAAAGATCGGAAACCCGTTTTGCCATTTCTTTGGTTCCTCCACCTCCGGGAATCAATCCTACACCAAATTCTACCAAACCGGTATAGGTTTCAGCGGCAGCTACCACCTTATCGGCATGTAAGCTCAATTCGCAACCGCCTCCCAGGGTCATTCCTCTTGGAGTGATCAGTGTTGGAACAGAGGAGTAACGCATACGCATTACTGTATTCTGGAACATCGAAATAGCCATATTCAGCTCATCGTATTCCTGCTCAACAGCGAACATAAAAACCATGGCAAGATTGGCACCTACAGAAAAGTTGGCAGCCTGATTACCGAGGATTACAGCTTCGTATTCGTTTTCGGCGAGATCAATACCTTTATTAATGGCTTGAAGCACTCCGCTTCCAAGGGTGTTCATCTTCGATCTGAATTCTACGTTCAGCACACCATCACCCAAATGCTGAATTGCAGCTTCATCATTGCTCCAGATGGTAGAGGTTTTTCTGATGTTATCCAGTATGATAAACGAATCCTGTCCGGGAATTTTAAGATATTTCTTTTCAGGAATGTCGTAATAATAAACAGCTCCATCTTTTACGGTATAAAAACTTTCAATTTCTTTTTCGAGCATTTCATTAACCCATCCGGCAGCTTTATAACCTTCTTTCTCCATCAACTCGATTCCGTGCTTTACACCTACGGCATCCCAGATCTGGAAGGGGCCGTGCTGCCATCCGAAACCGGCTTTCATCGCATCATCTATCTTATAAAGTTCATCAGAAATCTCAGGTATTCTGTTTTGAACATAAGCGAACATCGCTGCAAAGGTTTTTCTGTAGAATTCCCCTGCCTTGTCTTTACCTTTAACCAGAACTTTAAAACGATCGATCACATTATCGATGGTCTTTGTCATTTCCAGGGTGGCAAATTTCACCTTTCCGGAAGGTTTGTACTCCATAGATTCAAGATCTAAGGCAAGGATTTGTTTTTTTCCTTTTTCGTCTGCAGATTTTTTATAGAATCCCTGTTTGGTCTTACTTCCCAGCCATTTTTTCTTCATCATGGTATCGATGTAATCGGGAAGTTTAAAGAGATCATGCGCTTCATCATCAGGAACATTTTCATAGAGTCCGTTAGCCACATGAACCAGAGTATCAAGTCCTACCACATCAACAGTACGGAAGGTTGCCGATTTAGGCCTGCCGATCACCGGACCGGTCAGTTTATCAACTTCAGCCACAGAAAGCCCCAGATCTTTTACGGCATGGAACAAGCTCATGATACCAAAAATACCAATCCTGTTTCCAATAAAAGCAGGAGTGTCTTTTGCAAGAACTGAAGTTTTTCCCAGGAATTTTTCACCGTACATCATTAAGAAATCGGTGACTTCAGGATCACAGTTCGGGCCCGGAATAACTTCAAATAATTTTAAATATCTCGGCGGATTAAAGAAGTGTGTAATGGCAAAGTTCTTTTGGAAATCTTCACTTCTTCCTTCATTCATAAATTTGATTGGAATGCCCGAAGTATTTGAGGTAACAAGCGTACCTTCTTTTCTGTACTTCTCAATATTTTCAAATACAGATTTTTTGATATCCAGCCTTTCGATCACAACTTCTATAATCCAGTCAACATCTTTAATCTTTTTAAGATCATCTTCTAAATTACCGGTTGTGATTCTTGAGGCAAATTTCTGATTGTAGATTGGAGATGGTTTTGATTTTAAAGTATTTTTTAATCCATCATTCACAATACGATTTCTAACCACGGGACTTTCCAAGGTAAGTCCTTTGGCTTTTTCCTGTTCGTTCAACTCACGCGGAACAATATCCAGTAACAGCACTTCTACACCAATATTGGCAAAGTGACATGCTATACCCGAACCCATAATACCAGATCCGATGACAGCTACTTTTTTAATTCGTCTTTTTTTCACACGTATAATTTTAATGTTAATCTTTAAAGTATAATTCTTTTTTGTTAATCACATTTTTAATGGTATCGATAACTTCAAAGAAATTTCTGATCTTTTCTTCACTCAGATTTTCCTTGATCTTATCGTTAAGCTCATAAACTGTAATTTTTGAGATCTCTCTCTTTTCTTTTCCAAGATCTGTAAGCTTGACCAAAACGCCTCTTCCGTCTTTGGGATTTTTTTCCCGGTAAATAAAACCTTTATCTTCCATATTATTTAAAATACGGGAAAGACTTGTCGGTTCCATTCCCATAGAAGGCCCCAGAGCAGTAGAAGGAGTTCCCTTCTCATAATCAATATAGAGTAATGCCATGGCCATGGCCATCGTGCTATCATGTTTTAAAGCCCTTTCGTTATAAAACTTTGCAATAGCTTGCCAGGTAGCTCTGAGTGCATGATCAAAAGTTTTTTCCTTTTCCATGTACCAAAGATATAAAAAAATACTATGCATGCATAATAAAATTAAAAAAAATTTTTATTTTGGTAAGATATTTGTATTTTAGGGACTGATTTAAAAAAACTACTTAACTATGACTGACTTTGATATTATTGGAAAACTGACAAAACAGGAAAAAGTGAACCCCATAATCAGGAATAAGATCACTAACACTTTTGTAATTGATATTCCCAGCCCGATTGCACACTATTATAACAGGTTTGGACATGAGAACAAACCCAGAACTATTTTGCTGGTTACAAAGAACCCTATATCATTTGAAGGTATTTTAAGAGCAACAAAAAGGATCAATGAAAAATACAACACAAACATTGAAGGAGCAAAGAGTGAAATCAAACTGGGACGTAGAAAATTTAACGGAATAAGATTAAAAGGAGTGGAAAGGTATTCAGATATTCCTCAAATACAACAGTATTATCTTGAAAACGGATTTGAATTTGCTAAAAATGTAAAGATGAGTAAGGATACTGATTCTCTGATCAGAGTTAATAAGTTCTTTAAGATCCATAAAGTTGCAGAGGATATCTATCAGTCTCCCAATAATAATGACAGGTATTATCTTGCTATTCCTCATGATCTTACCTGGGATGAATTCAGGGATGTTACTTTCGATATTAAGAATAATGTAAATGTTAGCGGTTATGATGTTGCAAAAGGAATATTTTACAGTTCAAGAGGGATCATCGATATGATAAGAATTATAAAACCTGAGATTTCTTTGAATGAAGTCAAGGAAGTAAGGGATAAATATATTGACCGGCTTTCCTAATATTTCCTTTCTGAATAAAATCAGATTAAATTTACTTCCATTAAATCTCTTTTTTTACCTTTGAGGGATTTAAATTTTTCCTATGGATCCTATTTTAATAACTGAAAATATTGTAAAAAAATACGGGGATTACAGAGCCCTTAATAATGTATCTGTTGAAGTACCCAGACAAAGTATTTTCGGATTATTGGGTCCTAATGGGGCAGGAAAAACCACAATGATCAGAATAATCAATCAGATTACTATGCCCGATGAGGGTAAGGTTTTTTTTGATGGAAATCTTTTAAAACCGGAAGATGTACATTATATTGGATATATGCCTGAGGAGAGAGGTTTGTACAAACGCATGAAAATAGGAGAACAGGCGATCTATCTGGCTCAGCTGAAAGGAATGAGTAAGCAGGAAGCTAAAAAACAAATAAAATTTTGGTTTGATAAGCTGGATATTGGCGACTGGTGGAATAAAAAAGTTGAAGAGCTCTCAAAAGGAATGGCACAGAAGATACAGTTTATCGTAACGGTTCTTCACAAACCCAAACTACTGATCTTTGATGAACCCTTTAGTGGATTCGATCCTATAAATGCAAACCTGATCAAAGATGAGATCCTAAATCTGAGAGAAGAAGGTTCTTCTATTATTTTTTCTACACACCGGATGGAGTCGGTTGAGGAACTTTGTGAGCACATTGCTTTGATCGACAGGTCCAATAAGATTCTTGAAGGTAAATTACTGGATATTAAAAAGCAGTTTAAAACCAATACTTTTGAAGTAGGCCTGATTACAGATCAAAAAGATCAGCTTTTAAAAGAATTATCAGGGAAATTTACAGTAAGGAATGCTGATTTTAAATCTTTAGAAGATGACCTCAAACTACGGATAAAGCTTAATGGACAAGAAAGTTCAACTGATCTGATAAAATATCTCAATTCCAAGGCTGTAATCAATCATTTTTTGGAAATAATACCCAGTGCCAACGATATTTTTATTCAGGCAGTAAAACAGAATATGCAAAATGGATAAATTAAAACTGATCATAAAAAGAGAATTTCTCTCAAAAGTACGCAACAGGGCCTTTATCATTATGACATTTGTAAGTCCGCTGTTGATGCTGGGAATGATCTTCCTTATCGGATTTCTGTCTAAAAGCAGTATGGAAAAAGTAAATGTGGTTGCCTATGTAAATAACTCTTCCTTATTTTC
The DNA here is from genome assembly GCA_024762795.1 of Flavobacteriaceae bacterium. Taxonomy (GTDB): domain Bacteria; phylum Bacteroidota; class Bacteroidia; order Flavobacteriales; family Flavobacteriaceae; genus Namhaeicola. Next base: position 25,734 of record JANTGS010000033.1, read on the forward strand.
GGAAGAGGATTTTAAAGATACAAAGACACTACATTTTACTAATTTG
>JANTGS010000034.1 GCA_024762795.1 Flavobacteriaceae bacterium
TATAAACTGGTTACCAGATTGTGTAAGAATTTGGTACGGGCTATGATCTGACCCTGGTGTATGGTGATTACATTTTTTTTAAATTCCACAGGATTTCCAATCCCATACAGGCAGGAAACCGAAGCGACTACCAAAACATCTCTTCTGCCCGAAAGTAATGCAGAAGTAGCGCTCAGCCTGAGCCGTTCGATCTCATCATTGATGGAAAGATCCTTTTCAATATAGAGTCCGGTAGTAGGGATATAAGCCTCAGGTTGGTAATAATCGTAATAGGAAACAAAATATTCCACGGCATTCTCCGGAAAGAATTGTTTAAATTCGGAAAATAATTGTGCAGCGAGGGTTTTATTATGAGCGAGAACCAGGGTGGGTCTTTGTACTTTTTCAATTACATTGGCCACAGTAAAGGTTTTTCCTGAACCTGTTACCCCAAGAAGTACCTGGTATTTTTCATTATTGTGGATTCCTTGGGTCAGTTGCTCAATAGCTTCGGGCTGGTCTCCGGTAGGTTTAAATTCTGAATTGATCTTAAATTGCATCTTACAAAAATAATGTAAATTGTCTTCAATATGCTCATTTTGTTGTAGGGAAAGTTTTTAACCTGTTAATTTTTTTGCAGAAAGTTGTTTGTTGTTTTGTGTTCTGTGAATTGAAAGATTAAATGATTAAAAGATTGACTCATTGACTAATCTCTTTTTGCTCTTCCTTGGAGATCTGTTGGTTGTTTGTTGTTTGACCATTGAATTTTGAATGACTCTTTACACACCCCTGCGCTGCCGCACTTCCCCTCTCGAGAGAGAAAAATCTTACAATTAGTAGTAATCTTGAATTTCTAAACAACTAATCCCTTTTCGCTCTTCGCTCCTGAAAAATTCTCCCGCAGATCTCGCTGATAAACGCAGATTATAATCAAAATGCTGAGAGCTCTATGCTATAATCATAAATTTTGAATTAACTAATCCCTTTTTCCTTTTCGCTTATCACTATTCCCTTTTTGAAGAAACAAAATCTTGAATTTTGAATCATTCTATAATTACCACATTAATCCAGATCGTGATTGATCGACTCTTTTCTTTCCTTTTTCAGATGATCCGTAAAAAGGATTCCGTTGAGATGGTCAATTTCATGCTGGAAGATCACAGCGGTAAATGCCTCAACCATTTCACATTTATGATGTCCTTTAGGATTGTCGTATTCGAGTACTACGGCATACGAACGGTCACGGGTTGTATCTCTTACATTGGGAATGGATAAGCAGCCTTCCAATACATCCTGTTTTAAGTCAGAGTATTTAGTGATCTTCGGATTGTAATAGACTTCAAAAGGTTCTTCATCCTTGTCAAAACGTTTGATCCAAATGATCTTTTTCAAAATACCTACCTGAGGAGCAGCAATCCCCACTCCTCTGCTGGCAGGATCAGTAACAGTACTGTACAACCTTTTGGAAAAGAATTGTAGGAGGGTATCCTTTTCATTGACGATAAAATCTTTACTTTTTGAGCGTAAAATAACAGAATCCTTTGGATTGGTGATCAGGAAGACCCGCATGGGTTCGTCTGCCTTTCCGGAAAGGATCAGCTTCATTTCTTCTTTGCTGAAAACTGAAGTATTCGTATTCTTTTTTGATGCACAACTGCTGATTAAAAAGATCAGAACAATAGAAAAAGATATAAATTTAGATCTCATTTAGATTATTTCAGGAATTGTTTGGAGATCTTTTCTGCTTTTCTGCTTTCAGTATAATCATAAAATCCTTCTCCCGATTTAACTCCCAGTTTACCTGCCATAACCATATTGACCAGCAGTGGGCAAGGAGCGTATTTCTGATTTCCAAAACCATCATACAATACATTTAATATAGATAAACACACATCCAGTCCAATAAAATCAGCCAGTTGTAATGGTCCCATCGGGTGAGCCATTCCCAGTTTCATTACATGATCAATTTCAGAAACTCCTGCTACACCTTCGTATAAAGAATAAATAGCTTCATTGATCATCGGCATAAGAATACGGTTAGCGATAAATCCGGGATAATCGTTTACTTCAACCGGTATTTTCTTTAGATTTTTGGAGAGTTCCATAATGGTTTCCGTCACAGTATCAGAAGTGGAATAGCCTCTGATGATCTCAACCAGTTTCATGATAGGCACCGGATTCATAAAATGCATTCCAATTACCTTTTCCGGCCTGCCGGTAACAGCGGCGATCTTTGTAATGGAGATCGATGAGGTGTTGCTGGCCAGAATTGTTTTTTCGGGGGCAGCTTCATCCATTTGTTTAAAGATCTGCAGTTTGATCTTTTCATTTTCGGTAGCAGCTTCCACTATCAGATCAGCCTCTTTAACACTATCTGCTATTGAAGTGAAAGTTGTAATATTGTTCAGGGTATTGCTTTTTATTTCCTCAGTAATTCTTTCTTTTTGCAGTAGACGATCCAGATTTTTACGAATCGTAGCCAGAGCTTTGTCTAAGGCACTTTGTTCAATATCTACAAGATTTACCTGATATTCATTCTGCGCAAAAACATGTGCAATACCATTTCCCATAGTTCCTGCACCAATTACTGTTATATTTTTCATCTTTTTATTTTTTTGTATTTAATTGAGTTTTTTAAAATTTATCGATGATCTCCTGTGCTACTTTCAAGGCTTCAACCCCCTGTTTTAAAGAAACAACCGGAGTTGTATTATTTTTCAGGGCTTCTGCAAAACTCTCAAGCTCGTCGAGAATAGCATTGTTGGGTTGAATTTCGGGGTTCTCAAAGTAGATTTGTTTCTTTACTCCTTCAGCATTCTGGAGGATCATAGCAAAATCATCAGGGTTTTCCGGAGCATCTTTCATTCTTACTACTTCACTTTTCTTTTCGAGAAAATCAACTGAGATATAGGCATCTTTTTGAAAAAATCTCGATTTACGCATATTTTTTAACGAGATCCTGCTGGCAGTAAGATTTGCTACACATCCGTTCTTAAATTCTATCCGGGCATTGGCAATATCGGGCGTATCACTGATCACGGCAATTCCACTGGCGTGAATTTCCTTAACTTCAGAGTTTACCACACTTAAGATAACATCAATATCATGAATCATCAAATCTAAAACTACAGGTACATCTGTTCCTCTTGGGTTGAATTCTGCCAGTCGGTGAGATTCGATAAACATCGGACTGCCAATCATTTTCTTTACTGCAGTAAATGCCGGATTAAAACGCTCTACGTGTCCCACCTGACCTTTTACCTTGTATTTCTTGATCAGATCTAAAAGTTCATTTGCTTCTTCAATAGTTTTGGTAATGGGTTTCTCAACAAAGATATGTTTGCCCTTCTCAATGGCTTTTTTGGCACAACTGTAGTGATTGAGTGTTGGTGTAACAATATCGACCATTTCAACCTGACCGATCAGGGATTCCAGGGTATCAAAATACCGGTAGCCAAATTCCTCAGAAACTTTTTTTGCATTATCAAGGTCGGGATCATAAAACCCAACCAATTCATATTCAGACGACTGGTTCAATAATTTCAAATGAATTTTCCCAAGATGACCAGCGCCTAGTACACCTGCTTTTATCATAAAAATAAATTTTATCAAAAATACAAAATATGCCTTTCTATTTGCTTGATTTGGTAAATTTATTTCTCTACTTTTGAGCAGATATGCTAAACGATTCTACAAAACATAAAGGGCTTAGAAATCAACTGGTTGATACCATTGAAAGAAAAGGAATTAAAGATAAAAAGGTTCTGGAGGCCATCAGGAATATACCGAGGCATCTTTTTATGGATTCCGGTTTTATTGATTTTGCTTATCAGGATAAGCCTTTTCCTATTGCTGCAGAGCAAACCATTTCACAACCCTATACCGTTGCTTTTCAAACAGAATTACTTCAGGTAAAACCAAAAGATAAAATTCTGGAAGTGGGTACAGGATCAGGCTATCAGGCCGCTGTGCTGATTGAAATGGGAGCTGAAGTTTACAGTATAGAACGACAAAAAGAATTGTTTAACAAGACCCGGAAATTCTTACCAAAAATAGGATATGTGCCTAAAAAACTAATCTATGGTGATGGGTATAAAGGGCTTACGGAAAAGGCTCCTTTTGACAGCATCATTGTAACTGCCGGTGCACCATTTGTTCCCAAGGCCTTATTAAAACAATTAAAGATCAATGGCAGACTGGTCATTCCGGTAGGAGAAAATACCCAAAAGATGACGTTGATCATCCGCAAGAGCGAAAAAGAGTTTGAAAAACATGAATTTGGTGATTTCAGATTCGTCCCCATGCTGAAGGAAGTAGAGAAGAAGTGAAGTTTGTTATTGTAATCATTTGATTTTAATAATTATATAGTTATAGTCTCATAAATGGAGCTTACCTGTGATAGATAGGAGATTTCCCCGTTTTTTATTAAATTTTAATTTGTCGCACACCCCAAATAGTATTTTTTTTTAAAGATGGATTATTAAAGCCACTCCTGCTTCGCAGCAAGGAGAGCTCAAAAAGGAAACATAAATTTGATCCAAAGGTTGAATGCATAGATTTAAATTGCAGAATATTGTGATTTCCTTTCTGGAAGCGAAAGAACTCTGCTTTAAAAAAAGAAGTTTATAAAGTTCAGAACTATAAACATAAGTATCAGTTTACCCAAAGATCTTCGGAAGATAAATGATCAATCCTATGATAATTGCAATTATTGCAGCAAAGGCTGAGGCTCCCGCAGAAATATCTTTTATAAATCCAATATCTTTATGGTAGTTGGGATGGACAAAATCGGAAAGTTTTTCAATTCCGGTATTTATGGATTCTGCAACCAGTAAAAGGCCAATAGCCAATAATTGGAGGATCCATTCCGTTGCAGATAAATGAAAAAAGAGACCGGTAAAGGTCATAATGATTGCAATAGAAAGCTGTACCTGAATGCTTGCCTCGGTTTTAATCAGTAAATAAGCTCCTTTTAGAGCATAATTAAGACTTTTCAATCGAGTTTTGAAATAGTTGTCGTTAGGATTTTTCAAATTAAAGGATTTAAAAATAAAATCAGGGTCTCAATTTAATGAAACCCTGATAAATATTTTATAAAAATTGCTAAGAATTTATTTTAAAACAGCCAATGCAGCTTCATAATCAGGCTCTTCAACAATTTCGGGAACTTGTTGTGTATAAACTACATCTCCATTTTCATCGATTACGACAACCGCTCTTGAGAATAAACCTTTCATCGGGCCGGTTTTGATAGTTACACCGTATTCTTTACCAAATTTATCTCCTTTGAATTCACTTAAGGTGATTGCATTTTCAATTCCTTCAGCTCCGCAAAAACGAGCCTGAGCAAACGGAAGGTCTTTAGAAACATTGATCACTACAGTATTTTCAAGTTTAGCGCCTTCTTCATTGAATTTTCTTAATGAAGCCGCACAAACACCTGTATCAAGACTTGGTGTAATGTTCAATAAGATCTTTTTTCCTTTAAAATCTTTTAATTTCTTAACAGAAAGATCAGTAGCTACAAGTTTGAATTTTGGTGCTTTTTTTCCAATTTTAGGTAATTTTCCAACCGTTTTAATGGGGTTTCCTTGTAAGGTTATTTTAGTCATAATTTTAGTATTATAAAGTTAATGATTAATCGTTTCAAATTTACGAAATAAAAGACTCTCATAAAAAATATGAGAGTCTTTTTAAGAAAAAATTATGTTTTATTTCAAACACAGGTTTCTTTTCTTTTAGTGTTTTGCAAGATAGTCTGCTACACCTTCATGCGTAGCTTCAAGTCCTTCTTTATCAGAATTCCAGTTAGCAGGACAAGCCTCACCATGTTCTTCATTGAATTGTAAAGCATCTACCATTCTTAAGGCTTCATCAACATTTCTTCCCAGAGGAAGATCGTTTACCAGCTGATGACGCACAATACCATCTTTATCGATCAGGAATAATCCGCGGTAAGCGATCAGTTCTCCTTCAGCCTGAAGCTGGTCGTTGTCATCATAATAAAAATCACCGGCAAGAACGTCATAATTCTTAGAGATAGTTTTATTGGTGTCAGCAACAATAGGGTATTTTACACCCTGGATTCCTCCCTGAGCTTTACTAACCTGTAACCATCCCCAGTGAGATTGTTCGGTGTCCGTTGAACAGGCTACAACAACAGTGTTTCTTTTTTCAAACTCTGCCATCTTTTCCTGAAAAGCGTGTAATTCTGTCGGACAAACAAAAGTAAAGTCCTTTGGATAAAAGAAAAATACTACATGTTTTTTTCCTAAGTATTGATCTAATGAAAATTCTTCTACTATTTTTCCACCATCTATTACTGCCTGTGCAGTGAAACTCGGTGCTTTTTTACCTACTAATACGGCCATTTTTTATTTATTTAAGGGTTATTAACTGAATACAAATTTACTAATAAATCAAGGATTTAATGAGTTAAGGTATTCCTAATATTTATTGTTATATAGTTTTTGTTTATGGTGCTTATAACTCTTTTTTACAAAGATAAAAGTCGGTTCTTTCGCAGGTGTCATCATTCAATCTTTGATCCATTTCTTCGAGGTTGGTTGGAGGCGGTACAATTACCTTATCTCCTTTTTCCCAGTCAAGAGGCATGGCAACTTTATATTTATCGGAAGTTTGCAGTGCTTCCAGAGCTCTAAGGATCTCATTCATATTCCTTCCTACGTTTAGCGGATAATACATCACCAAACGTATTTTCTTACTGGGGTCGATAAAGAATACAGCTCTTACTGCCGCAGTTTCACTTTCGTTGGGTTGCAACATACCGTATAGTTTTGAAACTTTCATGTCTATGTCAGCAATGATCGGAAAGTCAAAATAAACACCGGTCTTTTCTTTTACATTGTTTACCCATCCTAAGTGCGCATGAATACTATCGATACTCAATCCCATCAATTCAGTATTCAAAGCGGTAAATTCATCCTTTCTTTGAGCAAATCCGCTCATTTCTGTAGTACATACCGGAGTGAAATCGGCAGGGTGAGAAAAAAGGACTATCCATTTATCTTTAGCGTAATCGTGTAAAGTAATCTCACCTTTGGTGGTTTTTGCAGTAAAGTTAGGGGCAATATCGCCAATTCTAGGCATGGTGTTTTGGATTGTTGTTTCTTGTGTTTCCATATTTTAAATATTTTAAAGTGAATATCAATCTTTTATTTCTGATACAAAGATATGCCCATAATAAAGTTTAAAAGTATAAAACTAATTGATAGTATTTATTATTACATAATCTTTACTTATAGTTAGTTGTATTTCCTTTTTTCATTATGGTTGTTTTATAATGTCAGGGAGAAGAGTTTTTTTAAAACATTTATTTTTAACCCCTCCTAAATAGCAAAGCTTTCTGATCAGCAGATCAATTTTCACCCTCTCCGAAGAGAAGAAATATGGATGTGACCTTTAAAAGCTTTCCTGTATTCTTAAGAGGTGACAAGAATAGATCTATTAATGTTTTAGCGAGAATAGTTTAGTTTTGCAACAGATTTAAAATTATTCTATTTTTACCCACAAATCCGGCCGATGAAAAATCCTTATGAAAAGTATATTCTGCCTAAAGTGGTACATTGGGCCTGCAGTGGCGGGCCAAGTAGCAAACAGCGTCAAAAGGTAATTCCAAAGGCTAAAGGTAAAGTGTTGGAAATTGGCATAGGCTCCGGATTAAATTTGCCGTTTTATAATCCGGAGAAGGTAAGTTCTTTAACCGCTATAGATCCGTCTGAAGAGATCTGGAAACTGAATCAATACCATATGGAGCGTTTAGAATTTGATTTTGAATTTGTCAAAGCTTATGCAGAAGAGCTTCCTTTTAAAGAAAAAAAATTTGATACGGTTGTTATTACTTATGCACTTTGTACCATAAAGGATACCACGAAAGCATTGGGTGAGATCAGGAGAGTATTAAAGCCTGAAGGAAAGTTATTGTTTAGTGAACATGGCCTGGCTCCGGATAAAAGTATTGAATTCTGGCAAAATACGATCAATCCGGTATGGAAAAGTGTGGGAGGAGGTTGTAATTTGAATAAGAATATCCCTCAGCTGATTGAAAACAACGGCTTTAAAATAAAAGATCTCAATACCATGTATCTCCCCGGCTGGAAACCGGCCAGCTATAATTACTGGGGTGAGGCTGTGATGATTTAACATTCAAGATTTGAAGATAAAGTTAAAGAGATCAGTTAATTCAAAATTTAAAATTAAAAATTGTTTATTGTAAAAAGCATTTTAATAATCTGCGTTTATCAGCGGAATCTGCGGGAGAATTTTGCAGGAGCGAAGAGGGAAAAGGGATTAGTTGATCTGTCAATGAACAAATCTTTTAGTCAGTCAATCTTTTAATTTACACACAAAACAACAAACCCAAAACAAAAAAGCCAAGGCTTGATCATTCCTTAATGCAGATCTGTCCTTTAACAGAATTATTTAAACATATCGAGTCCGGGAAGATCGGGCATACCATCTTTTGCAGCAGCTGCCATTTCTGCCTCATTGATGGCATTGGCCTTTTTCAAAGCCTTGTTTAGGGCGAGAATCAGATAGTCTTCAAGAGCTTCTTTGTCTTCCAATAGAGCATCCTCAATCGCAATATTTTTGACCTCGCGGTTTGCAGTAAGTGTAACAACAACACTTCCGTTTCTCGATTCTCCGTCAACATAAACCGTATCTAATCTTTTTTTTGTTTCTTCTATTTTGGCCTGTGCTTCCTTAAGCTTAGCCATCATTCCTTGCAGATCTCCAAACATTTTGTAAAATAATAAATAATTAACCGTAAAAATACTAATTTAGAGAGCTAAAACCATAAAAAATGAAAAGAATATTTCCTGCCGTTTTGTTAATAAGCCTTATTTTTGCCGCTTCATGTAAAAAAGAAAAGATGAAAAACAAAAACGATCTTCAACCTCCTGTTGCAGAGAAAATTCCGAAGAAACTTGAAATTCACGGAGATACCAGAATTGATAATTATTATTGGCTCAATGAAAGAGAAAATACAAAAGTTATTGATTATCTCAATGCGGAGAATGATTATTATAAAAAGGTGACCGGACATACCGATAAGTTTCAGGAAGATCTTTTTGAGGAAATGAAAGGAAGAATTAAAGAAAATGATGAATCGGTTCCTTATAAAAGTAACGGATATTTTTATATTACCCGTTATGAAACCGGGAAACAATATCCGGTTTATGTAAGAAAAAAAGATCATCTGGAAGCTCCTGAAGAGTTGCTTTTTGACGTGAATAAAATGGCGGATGGGCATGATTATTATGCCTTGGTAGGGATGAATGTCACAGAGGATAATAAGATTGCATCTTTTGGTGTGGATACGATCAGCAGAAGACAATATAATCTGATGTTTAAGAATCTTGAGACCGGTAAGATCTATCCGGAAGTGATAGAGAATACTACAGGTGGATCTGCCTGGGCAAAAGACAATAAAACAATATTCTACACCAAAAAAGATCCGGTAACCTTAAGAAGTGATAAGATTTATAAGCATGTTTTAGGTGCTGATCCTTCTAAAGATAAACTGATCTATGAAGAAAAAGATGATACCTTTGGTACTTATGTGTACAAAACAAAATCTAAAGAATACATCATTATCGGGTCACACAGTACACTTTCCAATGAATACCGTTTTGTTAATGCGGCAACACCTGATAAAGCTTTTAAAGTTATTCAGTCCAGAGAACGTAATCTGGAATACAGTGTGGCGCATTACAAAGATCATTTTTATATTCTGACCAATAAAGACGGGGCTAAAAATTTTAAGCTGATGAAGACTCCCGTGACCAAAACCGGACAAGAGAACTGGGTTGATGTGATTCCGCACCGGGATGATACCCTGCTCGAAGATATCAGTATTTTTAAAGATTACCTGGTGTTGGAAGAAAGGAATAATGGCCTGGGTAAGATCCGTATCAAAAGATGGGATGATACGGATGATTATTACCTTCCTTTTGATGAGGAAACCTATTCTGCAGGTGTTTATGCCAATCCGGAGTTTGATACTGATCTGCTTCGCTTTAGCTATAATTCACTTACTACACCCAATTCTGTGATCGATTTCAATATGAAAAAGAAAACTAAAAAGGTATTGAAAGAACAGGAGGTTCTGGGAGGAAAATTTGATAAGGATAATTATAAAAGTGAAAGGATCTGGGCAACAGCAAGAGATGGTAAAAAAGTAGCCATTTCTATGGTATACAGAAAAGATACCAAGATCGGAAAGAATACTCCTTTATTGTTGTACGGTTACGGATCATACGGTTATACTATTGAAGACCGGTTTAGTTCAACACGTCTGAGTCTGCTTGACAGAGGATTTGTCTATGCCATTGCTCATATCCGCGGAAGCGAATACCTGGGTAGGGAATGGTATGAAGACGGGAAAATGTTTCATAAAAACAATACTTTTAATGATTTTGTCGACAGTGCCCAATATCTGATCAAAAGGGAATATACCTCACCGAAGCATCTTTATGCCATGGGAGGTTCTGCCGGCGGATTGCTGATGGGAGCTGTGATCAATATGAATCCTGAACTGTTTCATGGTGTAATCGCAGCCGTACCTTTTGTAGATGTAGTGACCACCATGCTGGATGAAAGTATTCCTTTGACCACAGGGGAGTTTGACGAATGGGGAAATCCGAAGAATAAGGATTCTTACGAATATATGTTGTCTTACTCACCTTACGATCAGGTAAAAGCGAAAAATTATCCTAATTTACTGGTAACTACAGGCTTGCATGATTCTCAGGTGCAATATTTTGAACCAGCCAAATGGGTGGCAAAATTGAGGGATATGAAGACCGATGATAACGAATTGCTTTTGCATATTGATATGGAAACCGGACATGGAGGGGCATCGGGTCGTTTTGATGCTTTAAAGGATGTTGCCAGAGAATATGCTTTTATACTTGATCTGGAAGGTTTTCAAGAATGATTTAAACGGGGATGCATAGAGTGTAAAAATGAAATTGGAAAGGGCTACTGGTGGAGGAGTATTTTAAAAACTATCTGACATTAGTCATATTTAGAAAATAATATTTACTTACTTTTACAAGATTAAAAAAGGCAAAGGATTATAGTTAATTTCTGTCTCAAATTTAAAATATATGAAAGATCTTTTTGAAAGAATTATCAGGGATAAAGGTCCTCTGGGAAAATGGGCAAAACAGGCCGAAGGATATTATGTTTTTCCAAAATTAGAGGGAAAGATATCTGACCGGATGAAATTCAATGGTAAAGAAGTAATTACCTGGAGTATAAATGATTATCTTGGTTTAGCCAATCACCCTGAGGTAATAAAAGCTGATGCTGAGGCTGCTGCCGAACATGGTATGGCTTACCCGATGGGAGCCCGTATGATGAGTGGCCATACTGAAGTACATGAGCAACTCGAAAGAGAGTGTGCTGATTTTGTAAAAAAAGAAACTGCTTATCTGCTTAATTTTGGATATCAGGGAATCATGTCAACCATCGATGCGTTGGTAACCAAAAATGATGTGATCGTTTATGATATGGATGCACATGCCAGTATAATCGATGGGGTAAGACTTCATCATGGTAAACGTTTTACTTTCCGTCATAACGATATGGAAAGTTTTGAAAAGAACCTGAAACGAGCCGAAAGAATTGCTAATGAAACCAACGGCGGGATCCTGGTAATCAGCGAGGGCGTTTTCGGTATGCGAGGAGAGCAGGGGAAACTGAAAGAGATCGTGGCTTTTAAAGAAAAATATAATTTCCGTTTACTTGTTGATGATGCCCATGGTTTTGGTACTTTGGGTAAAACAGGAGCCGGAGCCGGTGAGGAGCAGGGTGTTCAGGATCAGATCGATGTATATTTTGCAACATTTGCAAAATCAATGGCCGGTTTTGGAGCATTTGTAGCCGGTGATGATGAAGTGATCCAGTATCTGAAATACAATATGCGTTCACAGATGTTTGCAAAATCACTGCCTATGCCTATGGTAAAAGGAGCTTTAAAACGTCTGGAGATGATCCGTACCATGCCTGAACTTAAAAAGAAGCTCTGGAAAAATGTAAACAGTTTACAAAGCGGATTAAAAGAAAAAGGATTTAATATAGGGCATACCAATACCTGTGTAACTCCGGTATTTTTAGAAGGGGATATTCCTGAAGCCATGGCTTTGGTACACGATTTACGGGAACATCATCGAATTTTCTGTAGTATTGTGGTTTATCCGGTGATCCCTAAAGGAATGATTCTTTTAAGATTGATCCCGACAGCTGCGCATAGTTTACAGGATGTTGAAGAAACCATTGTTGCTTTCTCAGCAGTAAGGGAAAAGCTTGAAAAAGGAGTTTATAAAGAAATGGCAATGAGCCTGGAAGATCTTAAATAGAATAATTGAGTTTAGTTCTCGTCTGCGCTTGTCTGCCGAAAGGCTGGACATCAACCGACAAAAAATATAGGAATATATCTCAATATCAATCAGTTATAAATTATTTTATCTGAAAATTTCTATAAAAAAACGCCCCCAAGGGCGTTTTTTTATTCATTTACTTTTAACCGGGCCGTTGCCAAAGTAGATTCATCGGTATAATTATGGTTGATATATTTTAAATATCCTACAATTCCTATCATGGCAGCATTATCGGTAGTGTATTCAAATTTTGGAATATAGGTTGTCCAACCCAGTTTTTCTTCATTTTCATGAAGGGCTTTTCTGATTCCGGAATTGGCAGAAACACCGCCGGCAATGGCAATATGTTTAATTCCTGTTTTTTTTGAGGCTTTTTCCAGTTTATCTATAAGAATATCTATTATAGTTCCCTGAATAGAAGCACAAATATCATTGAGGTTCTCATCGATAAAATTTTCATTTTTTATCTGTTCCCGTTGTAAAAAATAAAGTATTCCGGTTTTTAATCCGCTAAAGCTGAAATCCAGTTCATTACTGGTTTTTGGTTTAGAAAATTTAAACCGTTTTGGGTCTCCTGATTGTGCATATTTATCGATCAGGGGTCCACCGGGATAGGGGAGTCCCATGATCTTAGCCGATTTATCAAAAGCTTCTCCAACAGCATCATCAATGGTTTCTCCAAGAATCTCAAAATCAATGTACTCATTTACTTTCAGGATTTGTGTATGGCCACCACTAATGGTAAGACATAGAAAGGGGAAAGGTGGTTTTTGATGACCTTCTTCATCGATAAAATGAGCCAGTACATGGCCTTGCATATGGTTCACTGCGATAAGAGGAATTCCCAGCGATAAGGCCATCGATTTAGCAAATGATGTTCCTACCAAAAGAGATCCGAGTAGTCCGGGACCTTTTGTAAAAGCAATAGCATGCAGATCTTTCTTGTCTATTCCAGCTGATTTAATAGCCATATCAACTACCGGTACAATATTTTGTTGATGTGCTCTGGAGGCTAGCTCGGGAACTACACCGCCAAATTCTGCATGAACCTTCTGATTGGCAATTTTACTGGATAAAACCCTGTTGTTTTGTAATACGGCTGCTCCTGTGTCATCACAGGAAGATTCTATTGCCAGTATATTTATTTTTTTTGTCATTAAATTTATGTGTTACTTACAAAAATTGTACTTTTAGCCTACAAATTTAGGAATTTAATATTATTAAAAGATTTAAAAAAATATTTATCCGTTTTACGTTTATAACAATATTCATTTTGATATTGTTAAGCGTAATTTTGTCTTTTTCAAGTGTTCAGACCTTTATAGCACAAAAGATCACCCATAGTGTTAATAAGGATTTCGGAACCAATATCAATATAAAAAAGATCGATCTTTCTTCTTTAAGGGATGTTGCACTCGAGGGAGTGATGATCAGAGATCATCATCAGGATACCCTGATTTATACCGACCTGCTTAAAACCTCAATTCTCAATTATGTAAAACTTGCCCGGAATAATTTTGAGCTGGGTCCGATCCTTCTTCGGAACGGAAAGTTAAAAATGAAAACCTATAAGGGAGAGGATACCAATAATCTGACCTATTTTGTAGATCAATTTAAGACGGACACACTGAGCAGTTCTAATACATTTCAACTGGAAACTGACCAGATCACGCTTGAAAATATAGGTTATTATCTATACGATGAGAATAAATATGCGGAACCGGTTGTTTTTTATGATAGAATCTATGGCGATTTTAACGATTTTAGTATCTATGGCCCTCAGGTTAAAACCAAGATCAGAAAGGCGAAACTTTATGAAAATCACACGTTGAAAATTGAAGAATTTGATACAGATTATATGTACAGCCATACCCGAATGGAGTTTTTTAATACAAAACTGGTTACAGCTGTTTCTGATATCGAGGCGCAGATCGTTTTTGATTATGAGGATGGAGATCTCTCCGATTTTAATAATAAAGTCCGGATCGATGCCGATTTCACTAAAATAGATGTTTCACTGGCTGATCTGAAGAAATTCTATAATGAATTCGGCACGAAAGATAAATTTCATTTTGAAACACATTTTAAAGGAACCATCAATGATTTTGTATTGAAGGACCTCGATATGAAATCAGAAAGGAAGTCATCTTTAAAAGGGGATGTCCATATAAAAAATGTACTTGATACAGATCATTTTTATCTCAATGCCGATCTGAAGAAATGGGTTTCAAGTTATGATCTTTTAAAAATTATTTTACCCAACCTTCTGGGTAAATCTTTACCTAAAGAGCTTTCTGATTTTGGAAATTTTATAGTAAAAGGAAATGTAAAAGTTGACAAAAAGGATATCAAAACAGATGTTAAAACCCTTTCGGAATTTGGAGTTCTTAATGCAAAACTTGACATCAAGAATGTGAATGAACGTAATGCAGCCAGATATAATGGCGATATTGAATTTACAGATTTTAAGCTGGGCAAATTTGTAAAAGACAGTCTGATAGGTGAACTTTCCATGACTGCGCATATAGAAGGAAGAGGTTTTACTTTAGATTCCATTTCAACAAGGGTACAGGGAGATATTACTAAACATCAGTACAAAGGATATACTTATAGTGGGATCAGGATCGACGGATTGATAAAGAACAGAAAATTCAATGGCGATCTGAGAGTAGATGATCCGAATATAAAAATGAACTTTAAAGGATTGGCAGATATATCAGGACCCGTAAATATTTTTGATTTTTATGCCAATGTAGATTATGCCAATTTTAATCAACTCAATTTATATACAAAAGATAATAAAGCGGTACTAAAAGGTGAGATCAAAATGGATTTTTCCGGTAAGGATTTTAATGATCTTGTAGGAGAGGCCTCTTTTAAAAATGCCTCTTATACCAATCAAAATGACACCTATTTTTTTAACGATTTTGATATTACTGCTTCAGAAAAAGATTCGGTGCGGGAACTTGTTTTTAATTCCCCTGATATCGTAAATGGAAGAATAACAGGCATATATAATTATAAAGAACTTTTAAAAGTTTCAAAGAATGCCATTGGTAGTACCTTTGCCAATTATACTAAAGAACCTGTGAGTCCGGGGCAATATATCGATTTTAATTTCACTATTTACAATAAAATAGTTGAAGTCTTTGCCCCTGAGATTAAACTGGGGTCGAATACACTTTTAAAAGGTAACATAAATTCTGATAAAGATAAGATAGAACTGCTGGTTAAATCGCCTAATATAGATATTTACAAAACTTATATAGAGAATATCAAGCTTCAAATAGATAATAAGAATCCTATTTATTCAACAATTCTAAGCATTGATAAAGTCAGGTCAAAATATTATAACCTTAATCAGGTCAATCTTGTAAATGTTTTTTTAAATGATACTTTGTTCGTTCGATCTAACTTTTCAGGAGGTGATAAAAATACAGAATCTTATGATTTAAGTCTGTACCATACCATTAATGAAAATAACAATTCTGTTTTTGGTATAAAAAGATCGAAGATTATTTTTAAGAATAATGAATGGACGATCAATGAAAATAATAATCATTTGAATAAAGTGGTTTTTGATGATGAGTATAAAACCTTTGCAATAGATAATATCGATATGGATTCAGAAAATCAGCATATGGATCTTTCCGGGGTTTATCATAACAAAACCACAAGTGATATCAATTTAAAATTTGAAAATGTTAATCTGAATGCCATCACACCCGATATTGACAGTTTAAGATTTGATGGTAAAGTTAACGGGAATATAGATATTAAAAAAATTGATGATCAGTCTTTGCCTTTTGCAGATCTGACGATCAACTACTACAGTATCAACGATATTTATTACGGCGATTTTTCACTCAATGCCAATGCTGATAAATCGATCAGAGATTATGTTTTTAACTCAGAGTTGATCAACGGTGATCTGAGAAGTTTTTTTACAAAAGGAAATATAAGTTTTGGTGGAGATAAACCTGTGATCAATGCAGAAGTTGGGTTTGATAACTTTAATATTGGCGCTTTCTCTGCTTTAGGAAAAGATGTTTTACAGAATATACGGGGGATAGCCTCGGGAAATGCGAGTATAACCGGTAAGCTTGAAAATCCTGATATCCAGGGGGAGATCGATCTGAAAGATGCAGGAATCGGGATTCCTTATTTGAATGTTGACTACGATTTTGCTTCTGAGGCAAAGGTAAAACTCTACAACCAGACCTTCGATTTCCAGGAGATCAGTATTTCGGATTCCAGCAAAGATACAAAAGGTGTAATTTCGGGTACCATCTCTCATAAAAAATTCAGAGAATGGTTCTTAGATCTTAAGATTACCACTGATAATTTACTGGTTTTAAATACTCCCGAAACGGAAGATGCTTTATATTATGGTACAGCCTTTATAAAAGGGAATACAACATTAAAGGGGCCAACAGATAATATGGTCATAGAAGTTAACGGGAGAACCAATCCGGGCACAGAATTTATTATTCCCCTGAGTGATGTCTCAACAGTGGGAGAATCCCAGCTCATCCATTTTGTAAATCCAAATGAAGAGGAAAAGATAGAAAAGAAAAAAGAGGAGATCATATTTGAAGAATTGAAAGGGCTTACCTTAAAGTTTAATCTTCAGGTAACTAAAGACGCTTTGGCTCAAGTAGTTATTGATAAACAAACCGGTAGCCTGCTACGAGGTTACAGCAATGGGAACTTGCAGCTGAATATAGATACCAATGGTAAATTTGAAATGTTTGGTGAACTAATTATTGATCGTGGAGAATATTTGTTTAAGAATGTTGTAAGTAAAGATTTTATCGTAAAAAAAGGAAGTACGATCATTTGGAATGGGAGTCCTTTTGATGCGGAACTTAGTATTACCGCAGTAAACCATACTAAAGCTAATCCGGCAGTGATTCTGGATGAACTTAAAGGTACCCGAAAGATAGATATAGATCTGATTACAAATATATCAGGCACCCTGAGTGAGGCTAAATTTGATTTTGATATAGAAATACCCAATTCAAGTTCAATGGTGGCGTCTGAACTCGATTTTAAACTGAATAATGAAGATGATAAGCTTACGCAGTTCTTTTCACTGCTGGCTACCGGATCTTTTGTTAATCTGGATCAAAGCAATATTAATTTTAACGGAAACGCAGCCATTGCAGGTACCATTGCAGAAAAATCTTCAAAGATCCTTTCGGAAATGTTAAAAAGTTCCCGGGAAGATATTCAGGTTGGGGTTACCTATGAAGCAGGGGTTCAGAATAAAGTGGAAAATGTGAATACCGATGATCAGCTCGGTATTCTCGTGTCGGGAAGAATTGGGAATAAGGTTATTGTTAATGGAAAGGTAGGGGTTCCCGTTGGAGCCAACACCAGTTCGAGTGTAGTGGGTGAAGTAGAGGTTATTCTTCCTTTGAATGAGCCGGAAACGCTGCAGGCTAAAGTCTACAACCGTCAGAATGAGATTCAGTTCGATGTGGTGGAAAGTGAAGGATATACACAGGGGGTTGGTATTTCTTATCTTTTCCAGTTTGATGACAGTAAAGAATTTCTTGAAAAGATCGGATTAAAAAAGACCGAAGCTGAAAAGAATATGACAAAAGAACAGCGGGACAGCGTTAAACTTGCTAAAAGGAATCTCAGGAAACTGAAGAAAGAAGACAAGAAGGAAGAAAAGAAAAAGTTGTAAGATTTAATATTTTGGTTTTAAAATAAGAATCTTTATCCCTAAAAAAATGTAATTCATCTATTTTAAAGGGTCTTGTGCCGAAAAAAATAGTATTTCAGTCTGAACAAAAGTATTTTTAGCCATGATATCATCTGTATTTTTTTATTAAAAGAAAAAAGATGAAATATTTTATAAACACGCAAAATTAATGCATATTTGAGCTCATTTTTAAATTATATCTAATGAAAAAAAATCCCACACTTATACCTCTTTTTATCATTGCTACCTTATTCTTTATTTTTGGATTTGTAACCTGGATCAACGGGGCTTTGATACCTTTTATGAGAACCATTAATGAGTTGACAGCAGCGCAGGCCTATCTCGTAGCTACAGCCTCATATATTTCCTTTGTTGTGATGGCCTTACCTTCCTCGGCTATTTTAAATAAGATAGGATACAGAAAGGGAATGTCCTTGGGTCTTTTTGTTATGGCTGCCGGTGCCTTGATCTTCATTCCGGCCGCGGATGCCCGGACTTATTGGTTGTTTTTATTGGGCATTTTTATTCAGGGAGCCGGAATGACTCTGCTACAGACTGCTGCTAATCCGTATGTTACCATATTAGGTCCAATGGAAAGTGGTGCCAAGCGTATCGCTATGATGGGGATTGCAAACAAGATAGCAGGAGCTATGGGGTCTTTGATCTTCGGAACCTTATTATTGTCAGGAATAGATGAAGTAAATGAAAAATTAAAAACAGTTCAGGGAGCTGAAAAAGAACAATTACTGGATACTATGGCAAGCAGTGTGCATATGCCTTATATTATCATGGCTGTTATACTGGCTTTACTGGGGATTATGATCTTAAAAGCGCCTTTACCTCATGTTGAGGCAAAACCTATAGAAGAATCTGCTGATGGGAAATCAGTTAAAACAAATATCCTTCAGTTTCCACATCTGATTTTTGGGGTGATCACCTTATTTATGTATGTAGGTGTTGAAGTTATAGCGGGGGATTCTATTATCTCTTATGGGTTATCATTGGGTATGCCTGTTTCGCAGGCGAGATGGTTTACTACATTCACTCTGTTCGCTATGGTGGCAACCTATGCAATGGGCGTTATTCTGATCCCTAAATATTTAAGTCAAACAAATGCGCTAAAGATCAGTGCTATATTGGGTATAATATTCAGTTTGGTTATCGTAAGTACAACAGGAATGACTTCAGTAATTTTCGTTGCCCTGCTGGGAGTGGCCAATGCCCTGGTCTGGCCGGCAGTTTGGCCTTTGGCACTGGATGGTTTAGGGAAATTTACCAAAACCGGATCTGCCTTGCTGATCATGGGAATTTCAGGAGGGGCCATCATTGCTCCACTTTACGGTAAGATCGTTGATAAACTTCATGCCGGTTATATTGCAAGTGGAATGGATGAGGCTTTGGCATCATCAGTTTCAGCCAACAACGGATACTGGATCTTGTTGCCCAGTTATTTTGTTATACTATTCTTTGCATTAAAAGGGCATAAAATAAAACATTGGTAGATAATTTTGCATGAATTTGCATTTTTATAATTAAATTGTAAATTTGATGCTCAGTTTAACAATAAGAGAATGCTTAAAGAAGAAAGACAGAATTATATTTTAGGAAGAATAAGGGAGTTGAATAAAGTGAAATCCAATGAATTGGCTTTAGAACTTGGAGTTTCTGAAGATACAATTCGGAGAGATTTAAATCAGTTGTCACATAACGGATTAATTTTAAAAGTTCACGGAGGTGCCCTGTCAACCCATCAGAAATTGTATCATTACAATGAAAGTTCTGTTTTTAACCGGGAAAATAAAGTTATACTGGCAAAAAAAGTTGTTTCACTGTTTAAAGACGGAATGACCATTATTATGAGTGGAGGAACCACTAATCTTGAAGTGTCCCTACTCATTCCTGATAACATTAAGTTGACCATCTATACCTATAGTTTGAGCATTGCCATGCAGCTTACGGAGCATCCTAATGTGGATGTAATTATTATCGGAGGAAAACTGGATAAGCAGGCATTGGTGACCGTGGGAGTTAATGTGGTTAAACTTTTGTCGAAAATTAAAGCAGATCTTTGTATAATGGGAACAAGCGGGATTGATGTTGATGAAGGTATTACAGAGGTTGGCTATGAGGTCTCTTTTGTAAAACGCGTAATGATCGCTTCTTCCAGGCAGGTTGTTGCCCTGGTCACTGCGGATAAACTCAATACTACTCAGCGCTATCCGGTATGTGACCTTTTTGAGATCAGTAAGATTGTAACCGATTTGGATCCCAATGATCCGCTTTTAATACCTTATGCTAAGAAAGGTATTGAGATCATATAGTTTTTTTTCTGATTTATGCGTGTTTATTTAAAGTAAAGTTATATCTGTTTTAAACGCAATTAGCTTAGTATTAAGTATATAATTAAATTAGTTTTAATTTAATATCTTTTATTGTTGCGTATATTTAAATATTTATTGCGTTATTTTGCGTATTTAATTAAAATGATATACCTTAGCAAGATAAAACCGAAATCAATAATTCAAAATATAGTTTGTTTCATTTATTTTTATTTGAGTAAGTATAGCGGATAAAAGGGAATAGCCTGAGAACCTGTTCCCTGCTGTACTTTCACCGGAACAGATATTTGATGAGTTCAAAACCTTAAATTATAAAAATTGAGTACTTTTCTAATATTTTCAATCATTGTAGTTTACTTTGGTATCATCATGCTTATTTCTTACTTCACTTCAAGAAATAACAGTGATGAATCTTATTTTACTGGGGATAAACAATCGCCTTGGTTTCTGGTGGCTTTCGGAATGGTTGGAGCTGCACTTTCGGGGGTTACTTTTGTTTCGGTACCCGGAATGGTTGGAAATAATGATTTTTACTTTTTTCAGTTTATTCTGGGTAATGTGGCCGGATATTTATTTATCACTTATGTGCTGATTCCGCTGTATTACAGGCTCGATCTTGTTTCTATCTATGGTTTTTTAAAGGAACGATTCGGGATGAGAACCTACAGAACAGGATCCTTTTATTTTCTTTTATCTCAATCGTTTGGAGCTGCATTAAGATTGCTGCTCGCAGCCAAAATACTTCAGTTTGCCTTTTTTGATAAGCTCAATATACCTTTTGCACTGACTGTAATTATCATCATCGTTCTTATATGGATGTATTCGAATAAATCGGGAATTAAAACCATTGTATGGACCGATACTATGCAAACTTTTTTTCTTATTCTTGCAGCTGTTACAACCATAGTAATGATTACCAATTCGTTGGGATATAGTTTTTCTCAAACAATTGAGGCGGTAACTCACCATAAATATTTCAATGTTTTCAACTGGGATCATAAATCGGGTAATAACTTTTTTAAACAATTTATTTCCGGATTTTTAATCGCTATTGCCATGATGGGGCTCGACCAGAATATGATGCAGAAATCCCTCACTATAAAAAGGGTTCAGGATGCTCAAAAAAATACATTAACTTTTAGTCTGATTCTCGCTTTTACTCAGTTTTTGTTTCTGGGACTTGGAATTTTACTCTATATTTATGCTGAGGAACACCACATTTCTTTACCTGTAGGAGAGAATGGAAGATTGCTTGATACAGACACCTTATTTCCGGATATAGCTATTAATTATCTCGGTATAATGGCGGGAGTAAGTTTTCTTCTCGGAATCATTGCAGCCTCATTTTCAAGTATTGATTCGGCTTTGACCGCCTTGACCACTTCCTTTACTTACGACTTTTTAGACATCAGTAAGAAAAGCAGTAAAGAAAAGATCAGACTTAAGAATATTGTGATGTTCGCCTTTTCTGTAATTATTTTTATTATAATTATGGCCTTTTCAGGAAGCAGAGGCGATGTGATATCTACCATTTTTTATGTAGCGGGTTATACTTACGGACCTTTGTTAGGGCTTTTCCTTTTTGGAATGTTTACAGAGATCCGGGTGAAAGATAAACTTATTCCCATTGTTGCTATCTTGGCTCCTGTTTTGACCTATCTGTTAAATATATATTTTAAAAAAACATTTAATTTCGATTTCGGATTTATAAATATTGCAGTAAATGCTTTATTAACAATAATTGGATTAATCCTCCTAAAAAAAAGAAATATAATTAGTTATGACAAATAAACCATTGACCGAACAATCATCAGCTTATGATGATCTTGAAAAGATGAGTGTAAAAGAATTACTCATCAATATCAATAATGAAGATAAAAAAGTGCCTTATTCTGTAGAAAAGGCCATACCTCAGATAGAACCTTTGGTTCAACAGATTGTGGAACGATTTGAAAGAGGGGGGAGGCTATTCTACATCGGTGCCGGAACAAGCGGTCGCCTGGGAGTGCTGGATGCTTCTGAATGTCCGCCCACTTATGGTGTGCCTGACGACTGGGTAATAGGTCTGATTGCCGGGGGTGATGGTGCTTTAAGGAAAGCTGTTGAAGACGCTGAAGACGACTGGGGGCAGGCTTGGAGAGATCTGGAAAAGTATCATATTAATAATAATGATGTATTGATAGGTATAGCCGCTTCCGGAGGAACTCCCTATGTTTTAGGAGGCCTTGAAGATGCCAATAAAAATGGTGTGCTTACCGGGTGTATCACCTGTAATTATCATACCGAAATTGCTGAAGTGGCAAAATACCCCATTGAAGCTGTTGTAGGTTCGGAATTTGTTACCGGAAGCACACGGATGAAATCGGGAACAGCTCAGAAACTTGTGCTCAATATGATCTCTACTTCACTCATGATCAAATTGGGAAGAGTTCAAGGTAATAAAATGGTTGATATGCAGTTAACCAATAAAAAACTGATAAAAAGAGGTACAGCAATGATCGTTAATGAATTGGGAATTGATGATAAATTGGCCAAAGAATTGTTGCTGGATAAAGGAAGTGTAAGAAAGGCCATTGAATATTACAGGTCAAAGAAATAAAGTGAATAGATCAAGTATAAAGAACCCCGGAAACAATTTTGTTTTCGGGGTTTTATAGTATTTAAAAGGGAAAGGTCTTAATCCAGTGCACCCAGATATCTTTCGGCATCCAGTGCTGCCATACAACCTGAACCGGCTGCTGTAACGGCCTGGCGGTATTCTTTATCCTGAACATCGCCACAGGCGAAAACGCCCGGTAAGTTGGTCTTACTCGATTTACCCTTGGTGATCAGGTAACCTACTTCATCCATATCAAGTACATCTTTAAAGATCTCGGTATTTGGTTTATGGCCAATGGCAATAAATACACCAGTTACCTTGATGTCTTGTTTATTATTGGTTTTGTTGTTAAAAACTCTAACTCCTTCAACAACTTTGTCTCCTAAAACCTCATCGATCTCTGTATTGTACATAACAGTAATATTTTCGGTTTTATCAACACGGTGTTGCATGGCTTTAGAAGCACGCATATAGTCTTTTCTAACCAGCATAGTTACTGATTTGCAAATGTTAGCAAGATATGTGGCCTCTTCTGCTGCAGTATCACCAGCACCAACTACAATTACATCTTGTCCTCTGTAAAAGAATCCGTCACAAGTAGCACAGGCAGATACACCGCCTCCTTTTAACCGCTGTTCACTTTCCAGACCTAAATACCTTGCTGTAGCTCCGGTAGCAATAATAACGGTTTCAGCTTCAATCTCTTTGGATTCATCAACAGTAACTTTGTGAATTCCACCTTCTTCTTTATTCAGATCGACTTTGGTAACCATACCAAAACGTACTTCAGTTCCAAAGCGTTCAGCCTGTTTTTTCAGATCTTCCATCAGAGCAGTTCCGTCAACACCTTCGGGATATCCGGGGAAGTTATCAACTTCTGTTGTCGTAGTTAATTGTCCGCCCATTTCCAAACCTGTATATACTACCGGTTTTAGATCAGCTCTTGCAGCATAAATTGCAGCTGTATATCCGGCAGGACCGGAACCAATGATCAAACACTTTATTCTTTCTGTATTTTCGCTCATAATTATAGTTTTTTAGGATTTGGATTGCAAAATTAGCTAAAATTTAGATTAAATAGAGGTTCTGATATTTATTTTATTTATGAAGAGATAACCATAATTAATGTTTAACGGAAGGAAAATAAATATGCTTTTGTATTTTTGCACTCTAAAATTTGAGAAAGATGTTATATGAGACCATAAATTCGCAAGAAGAGCTGGATAAAGTATTAAAAGAAAATATGGGGGTATTACTGTATTTTTCCACATTCAGCTGTAATGTTGGTGAAGCATTAGAACCCAAAGTAATAGAAATGCTCAACACGAGTTTTTCAAAGATTCCTTTTTATTATATAGATATGCAGATGTTGCCGGAAATCGCTGCAAAGTATGGTGTTTTTGTTGAACCTACGATTCTTGTATTTTTTGATGGCCGAGAAACCATCAGGAAAAGTCGTTTGATCAGTATTCCGGATCTTGCAGCTTCGATAGAAAGAATTTATAAGCTGGCCTTTGATTAATTTATTTATTTACTTGTCAGAATTAGATTTAGTTTTATATTTGCAGCCTGATTTTGAAGATCACAGGATGTAGTCCTGAATTAGTTCTTAAAATAATGATTTAATACATCTTTGGGATGTATAACTCTCAAGTTGATTATCGCGTCCCGCTGAGGCAGGAAAGTCATCACGTTGAGATGTATCCACCCGAAACAAGCTCAAAATAAAATAATATGTAGTTTACATATTGTTTAGTGAAAAGTATCAATTTTAAATACGCCTACGGGGTGTAGCGTAGCCCGGTCATCGCGCCTGCTTTGGGAGCAGGAGGTCGCAGGTTCGAATCCTGCCACCCCGACAA
>JANTGS010000035.1 GCA_024762795.1 Flavobacteriaceae bacterium
GGAGATATAGATTTTTATGGAAAAGGCTCGAGAATGGAAGGCTTTACCATGGTGAATACGAGTGGATATCCTTTTATTATACCTATGTCGATTTATAGAGGAAAGCCGGAACAATCGGCTCTTACCTTTGCTATTAACGATATATTGATCACCAGAGATGATCTGGATGAAAGAACGGCCTATGATATTACAAAGACAATCATTGAGAACAAATCTTATTTAATTAAGATGAATCCTACTTATAATCTGTTGAACTTTGATTATAGTAAACAAGTGTTATCATTCCCCCTTCATAGAGGAGCTAAAAAATATCTCAATAAGGATGAACCCCCCATTTGGTTTAAATATGTCAGTATGGTGTGGCCTCTCATTTCTATTTCCGTAGTTGTATTTGGAATTTTTGCTTCTTTAAGGCAAAGGTTGAAAAGACGAAAGAAACAAAATATTGAAATGTACTATAACAAGCTGATCAAGTTAAGAGATGATGCTGATTCGGCAGAGGATCTTCAAATCTATATCAAATTCTTAAAAGAATTAAAGAATTTAAGGTCGGAAGCTATGAAATCTCTGGCCAATAAAAAACTGGATCCCGGAGAATCATTTAATATTTTTCTGGTTCTTTATAATGAGGTAAGAGATGATTTTACCAATAATATTAAAAAATTAAGATTAAAAGAAGAGGAATCCGAAAAGAAATAATCTTTTATTTGTAATACTTGGGAAATTCGGTAAATAAGGTTTTCCCATTCTTGATATCTTTCCAGTGATTTGTCTTAAATTCTATGGCAACAACACCGGCAGTTGGTACATGATCAACTTTTTTATCACCAAATTTGTTTACAAAATCACTAATGCCGTGATCATGGCTAAAAATAATTGCCGAGTCAAATCCGTTGTCGAGGGTTTTTACGGTCTTGATCAGGTAACCATCACTAAAGCTGTAGAGTGATTTACTGATCTTTAGATTGGCTAAAGGATAATTAAATGTATAACTAAAGATCATGGCAGTATGCAGGGCTCTGTTGGCGCAACTTGAAATGAAAACCGACGGAGTTTCTATTTTTCTTTGCAGAACTTTTGATATCAGGTAAGCATCCTCAATACCTCTTTTCTTTAAAGGGCGGTCAATATCATTAATGCCGTCGTATTCCCAAGAAGATTTGGCATGACGAACAATATAAAGGATCTTCATTTAATATGATTTAATGAATCAAATATATAAAAAAAAGTGGTTGCCGAAATTTATAATTAAATATTTAAGATATAAAATTAGAACTGAATACGTTAAAGTATTACATCATTAAAGCATTCTAAAGGGAAGAGCGATGAGCGAAGAGGAAAGGGGTGAGAATGTGCTGATTATCTGATAAATAAAAGATTCAAAATTTAAGATTTAAAATTAGAACTGAATATGTTAAGGCATTGCATCATTAAAGCACTAAAGCATTGTAAAGGGAGAATAGAAAAACTGTCAATAATGATCAGGGTTGTAGCCTGTCAAGTTCCCAGTTGTAATCTTCCTGAAGGGTGTATCTGATCCTGTCGTGCATACGGTTTGGACGTCCCTGCCAGAATTCTATAGAGATGGGTTTTACCATATAACCACCCCAATATTCCGGTCTTGGAATCTCTTTGTCTTTAAATTTTTCTTCGTAGAACCTGAGTTTCTCATCCATTTCCTTTCTCGACTTGATCACTTCGCTTTGGTGTGAGGCCCACGCTCCCAGCTGACTTCCTCTCGGACGGGATTCAAAATATCCGTCAGACATGTTTTCGGCTATCTTTTCGGCATTCCCTTTTACAATGATCTGGCGTTCAAGGCTGTGCCAAAAAAAAGTGAGCGCTACTTTAGGATTCCGGGCAATAGCTTTTCCCTTTTCGCTTTCGTAATTGGTGTAAAAAATAAATCCTTCCCAGGTAAAACGTTTGAGTAATACCACTCGGTTCTTTGGGAAGCCATCAGATCCGTTTGTGGCAATATGCATCACGTTGGCTTCGTCAACATTGTTATCATTGTCGGCATCATAGAACCATGTCTGGAAGAGTTCCATCGGATTCTCCGGTGAATTTCTTTTGATAAGTGCAGCTCTTTCATAGCTTTTGCGATAATTGCTCAGATCCTTTTCCATGGGCACAAAAATAACTATAATATTAAGAATACAGGAGGCAAGATGATATAATTATTCCTCGGTTGTTGCAGCCATTGCATCAAAGATATGCGAAAATGCTTCATCAAAACTATACAGAACAATCCTTGCTCCCGGGGTTCTTTTAATCGTGTTTCCATTGAGTAAGATATAATGCTCAAGAGAACCTCTGCCTGTACTGTTCTTTATTCCGTTGTAATAATAGGTTTCGTTAAAATCGGGAAAATTTATCGATTTAACAGATACCCTGTAGCAATCGTAAAAAACGTCTACTACCACAAAGGCATTGTAATCATGCTTCGCATAGGCGGGAAGGCCCTCTCCTGAGATCCTGAAATTCTGAATGATCTTGGAGGTTTCATGGTTTTGAAGATAGATCCCTGCTGTAAAAGGATTTTCTTTTAGTTTTTGATTCAATTCGTTCTCATCCTGTAAAGGATAGGTTTTTTGCCATACCAGTTCACTTTTGATCACATAGAAATTCCCAAGCGAATCTGTTTTTTGAAATTGTGAAAAAGCAGAAATCGTTATCAGTAGAAAAATTGAAAATAGTTTCATAAATATTATTATTTTTTACGGATAAAAAATAAACCTAAAAAAGTAAAAAGTCCGTTTATCAGTAGTATTTCATATCCAAATACATACCCGTTAAGCCATACAGACGCATTTTTATTAAGAATAAATGTAAAGATTACTGATAAAATGGCAATCAACCATACAAAACGATCTCTGATCTGATACCTGGTAAAAATTCCGAAGGAAAAAAGTCCTAAAAGCGGACCGTAAGTATAAGTAGAGACCTGAAGTAAACTACTGATGACATTCTCTTTAAGGATATTTCTAAAGATAATGATAATGATAACAAGCAGTACTGCAATACTAAAATGCACTCTTTTTCGAAGCTTTTTTCTCTGGGTTGCCTTTTTTTTCTCAATATTTAAAAAGTCGATACTGAAAGAGGTAGTTAAAGAGATCAGTGCACTGTCGGCACTGGAAAAAGCGGCAGCCATAAGCCCGGTGATAAAAAGAACAGCAACAGGAATGCCCAGATTACTCTTTAAAGCAATTTCAGGGTAAAGCAGATCAGTCTTGGTTTGCCCGTTGACAACCGGAATATCTATATTGAATTTTGAAGCGTAGGTAAAAAGCAGGGCTCCAAGAAATAAAAAGATAAGATTTACAAAAATAAGGATAAACCCGAGGGAGATGACATTCTTCTGTGAATCCTTTACGGTTTTACAGGTGAGGTTTTTTTGCATGTTATCCTGATCCAGACCCGTCATCGCAATAGCGATAAACATTCCACCCAATAAAGATTTTATAAGATTTTTCCTGTCGTTAAGATCCTCAGTAAAGAGGGTCTTGCTATAGGTTTTAAATTCATGTGAATGGATATAATCCGTTAAGGAAAGATTGAGTTGTTTTAACATTATAATAACGGTAATTATTACGGCAAAAAACATAAAAAAGGTTTGTAGGATGTCTGTCCATACCACAGTTTTAATTCCTCCCTTAAAAGTATAGAGCCATATCAGCAACACAGAAAGTATTACAGTAACCTCAAAAGGAATGTGCCACGCATCCAAAATAAAATATTGTAAAACTGAAGTAACGAGGAATAATCTAAAGGAAGCGATCAGTATTCTGGAGATCAAAAAGAAAAAAGCTCCTGTTTTATGACTCACACGGCCAAATCTTTGTTCGAGATAAGTGTAAATGGAAGTGATATTCAGCCGGTAATAAAGTGGGATCAGGATGTAGGCAATAACGAGATAACCAAGAAAATACCCTAAAACTACCTGCATATAACTGAATTGGGAACTCTGTACCCATCCGGGAACTGAAATAAAAGTTACTCCCGAAAGGGATGCTCCTATCATTCCAAAAGCAACCGCGTACCAGGGGGATCTTTTGCCGGCCTGAAAAAAGTTAGAATTGCTATCATCTTTCCCGGTAATATAAGAAATAAGCAATATAAATCCGAAATAGATTAAGATGATCAGTAAAAGAAAAGCCGGTTGCATGAAAAATCTTGATTATTATAGCAAAGAAACAAAATAATCAATAGATTTGATACCTAATTGAGCTTTCTGAAATTATTATGAGTACAAAACAAAGAATTCTTTCCGTTGATATTTTTAGAGGAGTTACCATAGCAGCTATGATCCTGGTGAATAATCCGGGTACCTGGAGTGCGATCTATCCTCCGCTGGAACATGCCGAGTGGCATGGTTTAACCCCAACCGATCTGATCTTTCCTTTCTTTTTATTTATCGTTGGGATGTCGATTACTTTTGCCTATACCGGTAAAAAAGAAAGGGGAATTACACCGGATGTTTACAAAAAGATTATTTCAAGAACATTAAAACTTATCGGACTGGGTTTGATCCTTGCGGGATTTACAATTCATTTTCCATTTTTTAAGGATCTATCAACCTTGCGTTTTCCGGGAGTATTACAAAGAATCGGGGTGGTCTTCTTCTTTGCTTCGCTGATGTTCTTACATATGAACTGGAAAGGCCTTATGGCCGTTTTTGTAACAATTCTTATTGGTTACTGGCTGATGATGACCCAAATACCAATCCATGGAGAAATGCCACTACTAACCAAAGAATCAAATCTTGCCTCAGTAGTTGATCTGAAGATCCTTACGGTGGATCATATGTGGAAAACCTTGTGGGATCCGGAAGGTATTCTGAGTACTTTACCTTCTATTGCCACAACTATTTTTGGTATTTTTCTTGGGATGATCACTTTGCGAAAAGACAAAACGCATCAGGAAAAACTAAAATATTTTATAATTATTGGTATTATTGCACTGATCATAGGATATGCCTGGAGTACGGTTTTTCCATTGAATAAAGCTTTGTGGACAAGTAGTTTTGTGCTGGTAACGGGAGGCTGGGCAAGTCTGGTTTATGCTGCTACCTATTATGTAGCCGATATTTTAGGGCATTCAGAATGGGGCAAACCGGCCATTGTTTTTGGGTCTAATGCCATCACGGTATTTTTTCTTTCGGGTGTTATTGGCAGATTATTCGGGATGATCAAACTGTCTAACGGAAAATCTATTCATGCAAATTTGTATGCCATGCTTTCTTCAATAATTACTGATCCTAAGCTGAGCTCCATGATCTATGCGGTTTTTGTAATTATATTCTATTATTTTGTAGCTCTGTTTATGTACAAAAAGAAGATCTTTATTAAAGTATAGATTTGATCAAGATCATTGGCTAATCGATAAGATAACTCGCAACATTCAGGGGTATTGAAGAATAGTCGATGTTTGTTAAATCTTGACATTCAATTAAATATGAATAAATATTAAAAAATAAAATATGATAACTATTTTGATCTTAGGTTTTTTATTTGGTGCTATTTTACAATATGCAAATCTGAATAAATATGATGTGATTAGCGGACTGGCCCTGCTGGAAAATTTTGCTGTTGTAAAAACAATTGCCCTGGCCATTGGGATCGGAGCCATTTTATTGAATATTGAAATTTCATTGGGATTGGCTTCGTATCATATAAAACCTTTTATTTTAGGGGGTATAATTCTTGGCGGCTTGCTTTTCGGAATTGGAATGGCGGTTCTGGGATATTGTCCGGGTACTCTGGCCATTTCGGTAGGGGAAGGCTCGGTGGATGCTTTTATCGGTATCTTAGGAGGATTGATGGGAGGTGTTTTCTACACGCTTATTTTGCCTTATATCAGTCCGTTACTCGGGCCCGATTTTGGAGCTGTTTCACTAAACTCACTTACCGGAACCAATATATTGTTCTTTATACTTTTGATCATCATTGGAATACTTTTTATTTTGGCTTCTTTCAGGTTACATAAGATAGATCTTAATAAAGACAGGAGATGGATCCTTTCGGGTATTGCACTGGCTGTTCTTAATGTATTTGTTTTTTCTTCTTTTTTGGAAAACAGGCCTATTGGAGCGTCAACAAGTTTTCCGTATGTGGGGGATCTGATCTTTAATCTTACCGATAATGATTACTTTAACAAAATACAAACTCCTGGTAACTGGGAATTGATTTTTCTGTCAGGCGCTTTTTTAGCCGGATTGATTATTTCTCTGATAAAAAAAGACTTTAAGATCACATTATTACATCAAAACTGGATCAAATATAGAGGTGCTTCTAATTCCAAAAGAATATTCTGGTCATTTACAGGAGGTTTTATTTTGATTATCGGAGCCAGAATGGCAGGAGGATGTACCAGCGGACATATTTTATCGGGAGGAATGCAAATGGCCATCAGTAGTATGGTCTTTGCTGTTTTTGTTTTTATCGGGTTGCTGGTTACAGGAAATTTATTCTTAAAAAAGCATCTTTAAAAAGGCTGATTCCTGAAGAGGAAATCTATAAAAGATTAAACCTCAAGGCAAGCCTTGAACCCTTTAATAGAAATCGGCCCATGGGTCGAAGTACCTGCCACGCCTGCAAGGCGGGTTAAACCAAGATCCCGCTAGAAAAAAGCGGAATTAGTTCGACTAACTAAAAAATTGAAATTAATTTTTTAGAGTCTCACGAATAAATCAAATGTTTTTATGAAAATTCTTATCCTATCACTTTTTGTTCTTTTGGTTGTTGTTCCGTTGATCCATAGAATTCTGGAAATCATTTTAATTATGGTCAGTCCGAGATTTTTTGTCGGAATGGGATTTCAAGCCTATAAAAGAAAGCTTGAATTCGATAGGAAGATCAGGTTTCCACGTGAAAAGACACATATCAAAAAAAGGGTTGGTAATTATATTTTTACCGAAAATGGAGAAATCTATATTTATCCCAAATTGTTTTGGGCAAGGTTTTATAATGTTCCTACTTTTTTTGCTTTAAGGATGCTTGGAACTATAAATAATAATTTGGTTAAACTCAGGGTAAAGATCAGTGGATTTGTTGTTATTTATACTGTTTTGTTCTTAATTGCGTTGATTGTCTTTACGGTATGGAGTATTTTGACCGATCAGGAGCTGATCATCACTTTAATGGCCGGCGGTGTTTTTTTAATCGTGCTGATTGCTTTTATTCGCCCTTATTTGGCTGTTGAAGATAATTATGATTCGATGATATCAGAGTTGAAAGAGATTATAGAAGAACAGGAATATTTACAAAATAATTAAAAGTGACTATTGTTGAATTCTGATAAATTGAGTTTCTGGATTATCATAAAATAAAATTATCTTTGTCCCATGGATTTTTCTTCAAAATTACTTGAAAATGCGGTGAATGAAATGTCACAGCTACCGGGAATTGGTAAGCGGACTGCTTTAAGGCTGGTATTACATCTGTTGAAGCAGCCTAAAGACCAGACTTCCTATCTGGCAGAGGCTTTGCAAAGTTTTAGAAATGAGATCAAATTATGTAAGAATTGCCATAATATTTCTGATGTGGAAATTTGTGAGATCTGCTCAAATCCGAAAAGGAATCCTGAAATTATATGTGTGGTAGAAGATATCCGTGATGTGATGGCTATTGAGAATACGGCTCAATTCAAAGGCCATTATCATGTGTTGGGAGGTAAGATTTCTCCGATTGAAGGTATTGGTCCGCACAACCTGACCATTGAGAGTCTGGTAAATAAAGTAAAATCAGGAAGTGTTAAAGAGGTTATTTTTGCTTTGAGTTCTACCATGGAGGGAGATACAACTAATTTCTATATCTATAGGCAACTGGAGGATTTTGATGTTCGTCTTTCAACCATTGCCAGGGGTATTTCTGTTGGCGATGAACTGGAATATGCCGATGAGGTAACCCTGGGACGGAGTATTGTAAACAGAGTACCTTTTGAGAACAGTCTGAAAAGTTAGTTTTTTAGAATTCCTTAAGCTTGTAAATTCTTCCCGTTTTTCTGTCGAATTTTGGAATGATATCCGAAATATTAAGCTTTAAACATAATTTCAGGTCTTCATCCTGTTTTAATCTTTTAAGACGGTCTGCACCGTCCGATTTTAATATCTTTGCTTTAATTTGATCAAAATCAGTTTCTATTCCTGTCAATTTCGATTTAAAATATTTAGCACATTCTTCGTCTTCAGTGGCGGGTTCAATAGCATTATTTCCAATGGCCAGCAGACTTACTTTTTCAGGTTTTTTCAACCAAAGATAATTTACAATGGATTGCGCATTGGCAAAACTTCCAACCAGTATCTCATCTGCATTTTCAGAATTTAGAATTCCCTGTGATCCTGCAGAGGTTGTAAGAATGATCTTTTTGCCTTTTAGATTGGATTGTGCTGATTTAGCAGGGGAATTGTCATAATCAAATCCCTTAGGAGGGATTCCGTTTCGTTCTCCAAAAAGTAAATGATCCGGATGATCTTTTTTAAGTTTATAAGCATCTTCTAAATCCCCTACAGGAATAATATATTCTACGCCGGCAGCGAGGCAATTGATTATGGTATTGCTCGCTCTGAATACATCCATCATTACAGTTATTCCTTCTGATTCCCGGGCTCCTTCCAGATATTTTTTAATTTTAATGGTCATTAGAACAGGTGTCTTATTGTATAAAAGTTTAAAGATAAAAATATAATTGAGTTTTTCTTCCTGATTTCGCAGGATCAAAATGGAACGGCTGTATTTGTTTGACAGAAAAAAACTATTTTTACCTTAAAAATAAAGTGGTTTTGACCGAATTATCTATTGTTATTGTTAACTATAATGTTTCTTTCTTTTTGGAGGCCTGCCTGAACAGTGTACAGGAGGCTTACAGGGATATTTCTGCTGAGATCATTGTTGTAGATAATAATTCTTCAGACGACAGTTGTAAAATGCTGGGGGAGAAATTTCCTGAAGTTAAACTGATTGCCAATAAAGAGAATACGGGCTTTTCAAAAGCCAATAATCAGGGAGTGGTTAGAGCACAAGGAACTTATGTGTTGATCCTGAATCCTGATACATTTTTACCGGATGATTCTATAAATCAGGTAATTACATTTATTAAAAAACAAAAAGATCCGGGAGCCGTAGGAATTCAGTTTATAGATGGTACCGGGAATTTTTTACCCGAATGTAAACGAAATATTCCAACATTAAAAGTTGCCGGACAGAAACTCAGAGGCAATACCAAAAGATATTATGCCGGCCATATCAAAGAGGATGAAGTGGCTGAAGTGGATGTGCTTACCGGGGCTTTTATGTTGATCAAAAGAGAAACCTATTTAAAAGTAGGTGGATTTGATGAAGATTATTTTATGTTTGGTGAAGATATCGATCTGAGTTATAAGCTGCTTAATCAGGGTTTTCAGAATTATTATTACGGGAAGGCCAGGATGATTCATTACAAAGGAGAAAGCACAAAAAAGGATGCTGTATATCTGAGGAATTTTTACGGTGCGATGCAGATCTTCTATAAAAAATATTTTAAAACAGGCACGTTACAAAATTGGATCTCTAAACTGGCGGTTGAAGTCATGATTCTGTCAGATTCTTTTAAAAAGGCAGAGAAAGATAAGAACCTGATTAAAAGTGAGTATTTTTTATATCTTGGTGAAGATCAGTATATTTTGCAAAAATTAAATGATCTTTCAAAGATCAAGGAAGTTGAAATGAGTAGGGCCTTACCTTTAGATATTTCCCATTATGATTGTATTATTTTTGACAATTCTTTTTTAAGCAGTAAGGAGATCATCACATATATTTACAAGCTTCGCACTTCAGATATTGCCAAAAGAATTATACCCAAAAATGCTCAGTTCTATCTGGGGAGTGATTCCCCGATAAGCAGGGGAGAAGTGGTTGAGTTTTAAATTTCTGATACTCAGGGAAGGTAGATTAAGAAATCGTCCCCTCTTGAGAGGGGGAAAGCCCGACGGTAGGAGGACAGGGGTGTGTCCTAATGTTTGAAATCTAGTTTCTGATAAACTTTCAAATTAATCCATCCCATAAAAACCATTGCTAAGAATTAACATTTGTATTCCTCCTGTTAGAAAGATTGCCCGATGTTATGATGGTTAAATGCCTTATTTCTCAATCCTGATTCTAACATCAACGGCAGTGATCTGATCTTCAGTTGCCAGAAGGGGGTTGATATCCAGCTCGGAAATTTCCGGGGCAGCCTCTAAAAGATCTGAGAGTCTGCTGATGACCTCAGCAAATTTATCGAGATCAATTCCTTTTTGTCCCCGTATTCCTTTTAAAACAGGTAAGGCTTTTAATTTTAAGATCATTTGTAAAGCTTCCTCCTTACTTACAGGAACCATGGCTGATTCAATATCTTTAAGTATTTCTACAAAGATCCCGCCCAGTCCTGCCAAAATAATCGGAGGATATCCGGCTTCTCTTTTTGCACCCGTAAAAAGTTCAATTCCCTGTAACATGGGTTGTATCAATACCGATTCAGCCCCTTCTATTTCCATCAGTTGATCAAAATTATTGTACAACTCTTCTTTATTTTTCACATTGAGAATTACGCCTCCTGTATCGGATTTATGTAATGGGCCAACCACTTTTTGTACCACCGGAAAGGAAATTTGCTTTGTAAGGTCATCCAGAGTTTCTTTATTGTTAATTACCCATTGATCGGCAAAAGTAATCCCCGTCAGAGTTAACAGTTCTTTTGCTTTTTCAGGAGATAGATATCCATTTTCGGATCGATCAATAATACCTCTGATCTTTTTTAGATTTGGATGTTTTACATTGTTGATGCTTTCTTTGGGTTCTGTACAATTGTAAACCTTTGCCAGTGCCTTCCCAAAATTAACTTCATCGTTAAAGGCGATGTTACCTTTGCCAATAAATTCGGTTATTTCCTCTTTTACATTGATCACCGAGGGTAAAACCGGATAAATGGGTTTTGCACAGGTTTTTATTTTCTGATGGAGAACTTCATAAACATCAAAGACCGATGAAAGTCCCGGACTACCAAAGATAACCACCATGGCATCAATGTTATCGAATTGATGCTCACAATAATCAATGATGCTTTCCAGTTGTTCAGAAGTACCGGTGGCTAAAAAATCGATTGGGTTTCTAACCGAGGAACCATTATAAAGTTGTTTGAGCAATTCTTTACTTGCTTTATCTGAAATGGAAGGCACCGAGAGTCCGTACTTCGATAGAACATCTGTTAACATCACCGCAGGTCCGCCTGCATGTGTAATTATGGCAATATTTTTTCCTTTACTTTCTTTTTGTTGAAGAATTCCGGCCACATTGATCAGCTCATTTCTTCCGTAACAACGAATAATTCCGGCTTTTTTAAATAAGGCTTCCACAAAAATATCCGGACTTGCCATGGCACCGGTGTGTGAAGAAGCAGCTCTGTTTCCAGCCTCGGAACTTCCGGCTTTGATCGCTGCGATCCTGCAACCTTTCCCGATCAAAGAACAGGTGTGTTTTAAGAATTTTTCAGGATTCTTAATGCTTTCGATATAAAGTAATTTTACTTTTGAATTGTTCTGATTATGTGTAAGATCAAAATATTCCAATACTTCTTCCACACCGATCTGAGCACTGTTCCCAACGGTATAAACACTCGAAAAAGTGAGTCCGAAACTTTGGGCAGCTTCAATAATAAAAACGGCTGTTGCTCCTGAACCGGAGATGAAATCAACCCCTTCAGGATCGAGTTTAGGAATAGGTGTGGTAAAAACTCCTGCATAATTCTGATTGATCAAACCGATGTTATTGGGTCCGAGAAGTGTTCCTCCTGCTTCGTTGATGAGCTGGACGATTTTCTTTTCCAGCATAGCACCTTCACTATCTTTTTCGCTAAAACCCGCAGAAAATATTATAAAACCCCTGGTGTTCTTTTTATGGGTTAGGATCTTTATCGTTTCAGGAATATATTTTGCTGCGATGGCAATGATCGCCAGATCTGCATCGGGTAATAAGGTGAGATCCCGATAAGTAGGCAGATCGTACACATTTTCTTTTTTCGGATTGACCACATAAAGATCTCCTTTAAATTGATGCTCGATCAGATTTTGTAAAACTCTTCCTCCCGGACTATGAATGTTATCTGAACCTCCGATTACTGCAATGCTTTTTGGATTTATTAGGCTTTTATGGATCATCTTTTAAAAACTATAATCTAAACCAAATTTTATACCAGCTTCTGTAAGATGTTGCTGATAGTTATCTTTATAAAACGGGATTACTGTATGATATCTTAACAGTGGGTTGATATAAAATGTAAAATTATGAAAAGTATATTGACCGCCAATTCCAACACCAAAACCAATTCCCGACTGCTTATCTGTCGATTGATATTCATCTCTATCGAATTCAAAATCGATCAGTGTACCGGCATTTGCAAAGAAATATCTAAAAAAGGTATAACGGGCAAATACAGGGATGGTGATCATCTTAATATCTGTGATTCTTTCTTCTGCTATTGATGAAGTGTATAAGTCGGTTTCAGGAAAATATTCAGGTTTTATTTTTATAGTGTTCTCGCTGTATTCCAGTCCTGATTCCAATGAAAAATGCTCATTAAATATGCTTTGATAGGCTAAACCAAAAAGATGGGTGCCTTTTCCATCATAAGAAGCCCCTCCAACAAGAGAAGTATTACGGATCAACTCATTCGATGCAAATCCGTAAAAAAATCCAATTTTGTTTTTTTGAGCTTTGACAGGTAAGCTAAAAAGTACGATGATAATAATGTAAATAAATCGTTTTATTGTCATTTTTAAAAAAATTACTCTTATTCACTGTAAAATAACTAAAAAATGATCAGTTTTAGACTGATATTTATCAATTTATTATTTAATTTTATTTCGTTAACTTTGAGTAACTCAAAAAATAAATTATGGAATCTTTGTTTTCTCACATGGTCAATTCAATGCATGCCGAAGATGTGAAAATTCTGATGAAGCAGTCTTCCGGTAAAAATGTGATCTCTTTTGCCGGAGGCATGCCTAACAATGATCTTTTTCCTGTGCAACAGATTGATGAGATCTATGGGACTCTTCCTTTAGATCTTAAGAAACTGAGTTTTCAGTACGGGCCAACCTCCGGCTACCCGCCTTTGGTACGATCTATTGAAAAATATTTAAGAAAAAAAGGCTTGCCGGTCGATGAAAATAAAACACTGGTTACCACGGGCTCTTTACAGGCGATCAGTATCATTACACAAGAGTTTGTAAATAAAGGAGATGTTATTTTAACTGAAAATCCGTGTTTTGTTGGAGCACTGACGGTTTTTGAAACTTATGGTGCCGATATTCAGGGGATTCCGATCGACGAGCATGGAATTAAGATTGATGCTTTAAAAAAGAAGATCAGGAGTCTGGATAAAACGCCAAAATTCTTATATGTAACCCCAAATTATCACAATCCGGCAGGAATTATTTATACTCCTGAAAGGAAAAAGGAGTTGATTGAAACCTTATCGGGTACCGGAATTATTTTACTGGAAGATGATGCTTATAACGACCTGTATTTTAAGGTAGAAGAAAAATATCTTACAAAACCCATGATCTCCTATACTTCCAAAGACGTGGAGATTATTTATACAGGTTCTTTTTCTAAGATCCTCGGGCCCGGTTTCAGGCTGGGGTATATGCTGGCCTCTCCTTATATTTATGAAAAAGCAGAAAATATAAAGCAAGCTCTGGATGCCTGCACTTCTAATCTGACACAAATTCTGGCCAATGAATTTATGGAACAAGGAAAACTGGAGCCTTACCTTGAATTTCTACGAAAAGAATATTCGGGAAGGAAAGAGCTCATTCAGAATAGCCTGAAAAAATATATGCCGGAAGAAATTACCTGGAATGAACCCAAAGGAGGGTTCTATGTATGGCTTGATCTTCCGGAAAGGATGAATTCAACGGATATCTTTAAGGAAAGTCTTAAAAAAGGAGTAGTTTTTGTTACCGGAAGAACCTTTGATCCGAAAAGCACTAAAGACGATTGTCTGAGACTCTCATTTTCTAATATGCCCAAAGAGGATATTGAAAAAGGAGTTGAGATCTTAAGTGATGCCATCAGGAAAAAGATGTGACTAAAGCGTGTGTGAATGGAGTAGAGAGTAGTTAGTATAGAGGGGTGAGCGATTAGCGAAAAGCAAGACGAATCTAAATATAAAATTCCCCTCCTTAGCGATAGCGTTAAAGGAGGGGTGTCCGTCGATTGACGGACGAGGTGGTTATTTTCTTAGTGAAACCTTAAAACAAGCCTGAAACCTTGTCGGTGAAGCAGGGTGCCTGAAAGGTGGGCCTGCCTATCGTAGATAGGGTGGTTTAAAAATAAGGAAGATGGATTGATTGTTAAGATTGTGACTTACTTACTACGCAGAGCCTCCAAGGAACACAGAGGATCCCGGAGATCTTTGATCTAATAACAATTGTGGGATGGATTTTAAGATTCTCTTTTGCAAGGGAATGACATAGTTCTAAAATATATTCTCTCGATGGCTTGTCATCCACATGACAACGGAGATCTTCTAAGACATAAGTATCCTGAAAAAACACAGATTAAAGAACCAAAAAAGAAGCACTTTCTCTCTTAAAACACAAATTCACTGTATTTTTTTGCCAGATTGATACCACTTTCAAAAGCAACCAGATTTAAGTTAACAACCTTTTCTCCCTTGGGTTCAAACAGTTGCCTGATCGCATTTCGAATACTTTCTTCAGAAATAGGCAATAGGGTAGAAGAAGCTCCCAGCAGTACCATATTGGCTGCTTTAGAATTGCCCAGGTCTTTAGCAACATTCGTGGCCTTGATGATGATATGATTTGGGAAAAGTTTGATCTGTTTGTACAGTTCATGTCTTTCCGGATAATCGATGATATTTACAAAAGTATGAGAATCGGTCAATAACCATCCGTCATTCTTTAAAAACGGAATATATCTTAGCAATTCCATAGGTTCGACCGACAGGATCAAATCTGCTTTTCCCTGAGGAATCAAGTCGGAATAAATCTCTTTATCGGATATTCTTACATGGGATTCTACGGCACCACCTCGCTGACTCATTCCATGAACTTCAGATTGTTTAACATAAAGGCCCTCATTAAGAGCGGCCGTGTCCAAAACGGCTGCAATGGTTAATATTCCCTGTCCTCCAACTCCTGATAAGATGATATTTGCATTCATGAGTTCGTTTTTTTTTGTTAGTTAAGCGATGCTATTTTTTGTTTGATTTCTTCTTTTTTATCTCTCGATAGTCTTACACAAGCTCTTTGTGAGATGATCACAGAGACCCCTTTGTGCCAGATCTCTTTTCGCAGGATTTCAACGTTTTTATCATGATTCTTCTTTAAGGGAATGATGGTGATCAGATGTTCAGGTTCAACACCAATTCCCAAACAAATACTTTCCAGCCGTCCTACGGCAGACGAATCCTGAGCTCCTGTCATAGCTACAGATGAATTATCGGAAATAACTACTGTGATAGGTGTTTTTTCATTTACAGCATCCAGTAATCCGGTCATTCCCGAATGGGTAAAAGTAGAGTCCCCTATAACTGCGATCACATTTTCAAGTCCGGCATCGGCTGCTCCTTTGGCCATGGTGATCGAAGCACCCATATCAATCAGAGTATTGATCGTATTCAGAGGAGGTAAAGCTCCTAAGGCATAACAGCCAATATCTCCAAAAACCTTTTTATTACCAATTTCAGGTAATAAAGTGTTGATAGCATTAAAAAGGTCGGTATGTCCACAGCCTTCACAAAGTTGTGGCGGACGTCCTTTTACAATATTGGGGAGCTTTTTGGGCTTATCGTGAAAGAATCCTGTAGCATTCCCAACCATGTTTGGATTCAGTTCACCGGTCAAGGGTAAAGCTCCGCTTAGTTTTCCTTTAATCTTGTCGTTTTCATCAAAATAATTATGCAGGATCTCTTCTATCATCGGATAACCTTCTTCCACAACGAGAATTTCATCACAGTAATCGTAAAGCTCCTTTATCTTTTTCTTAGGTAACGGATATTGTGAGATCTTCAGGATAGAAAAGAAATCTTTATCTTCATCAACATTCTCCATAACATAGTTATAAGCAATTCCGCAGGCAATGATACCAAGGGATTTATCTCTTTTGCTTAGGCATAGGCGGTTATAGACGGATGTTTCTGATTTTTCTATCAGTACCGGTTTCTTTTTAACCAGTTTTTCAAATTGTATCTTGGCATAAGCCGGGATCAATGCAAACTGACGGGTGTCTTCAGGCAGCTTTATCGGATTTTGTTTTCTTTTTT
Organism: Flavobacteriaceae bacterium; assembly: GCA_024762795.1. Taxonomy (GTDB): domain Bacteria; phylum Bacteroidota; class Bacteroidia; order Flavobacteriales; family Flavobacteriaceae; genus Namhaeicola. The sequence continues at coordinate 16,309 of JANTGS010000035.1, forward strand.
TTGCTCTGAATTCAACTCCCGATCTGGAATGAGATAAACGGGTAACCATTCTGAAAAGTACCGGTAATTTTATTTCTTCAGAAAGATCGAAGGCATATTGCATAAAATCGTAAGCTTCCTGCTGGTTAGAAGGTTCCAGAATCGGTACCATGGCAAATTTTCCGTAAAAGCGGGAATCCTGTTCATTTTGAGAAGAATGCATAGAAGGATCATCAGCTACAACCACTACAAGTCCGCCGTTTACACCGGAAACCGACATATTCATAAAAACATCGGACGCAACATTGAGCCCTACATGTTTCATCACTACCATAGATCTTTTTCCTGCATACGACATTCCTAAAGCAGCTTCCATAGCCGTTTTCTCATTTGCTGACCAGTTGTAATGAATATGGTCTTCTTTTGCAGTTTTAGAATGCTGGATGTATTCGGTAATTTCAGTTGAAGGAGTTCCGGGGTATGCGTAGACTCCTGATAAGCCTGCGTCAATAGCTCCCTGAGCAAGAGCTTCATTTCCTAATACTAAGTTCCTCATCAGTTTTTTTTAATTTATTTGAGTTAGTAAAATTAGAAAACAAGGGCCTGCTAATCTATGATTTTCATCATATAGTTTTTTACAGGGTCATCTAAGGAAATTGTTTTTGAAATATGCTACAAATAAAGAAAGTTAAAATTATTTCAAATCTCTTTAAGAATAAAAACCGGAAATGATTATTTTTTGTATTTTGGACGAATAAATCATTTGAACTTCCGGAATAGTTTGTAATAGTTTTTTTCGGATATTTAAACTAACCTTAGTAATCAGTAATTTCTTTACATGAACGAAGTTGATCAGATCATCTTAAATTTTGACCCTAAGAGTTTGCTGGGATTGAATATTATTCTGGCTATAATCATGTTTGGTGTGTCTCTCGATTTGAAATTAGATGATTTTAAAAGGGTTTTTCGTCAGCCTAAGGGCCCTATTATTGGTCTGATGGCTCAGTTTGTTTTACTACCTGCCTTTACTTATCTTCTAACATTAATAATTGATCCGGCTCCGTCAATAGCCTTGGGTATGATCATGGTAAGTTCCTGTCCGGGAGGAAATATGTCTAATTTCTTTACTCATTTTGCTAAAGGAAATACCGCATTATCGGTAAGTATGACCTCGATCTCAACAGTAATGGCCATAGTTATGACCCCTTTGAATATTTCTGTTTGGGGAAATATTAACCCACATACAAGGTCATTATTACATCAGATTAATCTGAATCCGATGGATATGCTATTTACCATTTTTCTTATCCTTGGAATCCCCCTTGTTTTGGGTATGTGGTTGTCGACAAAAAAACCAAAGCTGGCTGAGAAATTAAAAAAGCCTTTTAAGTTTGCATCACTGTTATTTTTCTTTTCATTTATTATCATTGCTTTTTCTGCCAATATTGATAATTTTTTAAAATACATAAAATACGTTATGTATATTGTTGTAATTCATAACCTTACTGCATTGGCATTGGGATATTTTTCCGCAAAGGCAGGGAGGCTTCCTGAAAAGGATATGAGAGCGATCACCTTTGAAGTTGGGATACAGAATTCAGGGCTTGCATTGTTATTGATCTTCGATTTTTTTAACGGACTTGGTGGAATGGCATTGATCGCAGCCTGGTGGGGAATATGGCATATTGTAGCCGGTTTGATACTGGGTACCTTTTGGTCAAAAAAGAAAATTAAAACAGAATCATTGTAAGATCATTTTTTGAAATAAAATGATATTTAAACGGGTAGCGATACTTTAAAATAGATCACGATAAAAAACCCGGCAGGAAGATAAAGGGGGAAAACTACCAAACCGGGTTCACTTACACTTGTATTAATTATAACGCCTAAAGAAGATAAAAATTGTATGGATGTTAAGTGTAAAGTCTTTTGTATTGCGGATCTTCATGTGAAACAGCTGTTTTTTTTTAAGATAAAAACAAGGGGGATAATCAGAGAAACCTGCAAAGTAAAAAAGATAGGTCAGAGCAGTTCTTTCAGATTGAAAATCCGGGAAGTTTAATTCTTTATATATCTGCTCTTATAAATATATCTGCAAATATTTTCATAAATTTGCAATCCGAAAAACATTAAGAATATGTCGAAATTTGAATTAAAATTACCTAAGATGGGAGAGAGTGTTGCAGAGGCAACCATCACTTCCTGGCTAAAAGAAGTGGGAGATCCTATCGAACTGGATGATCCGATAGTTGAGATCGCTACCGATAAGGTTGACAGCGAAGTGCCCAGCGAAGTGGAAGGTGTTTTGGCAGAAAGATTATTCGATGTTGATGATGTAGTTAAAGTAGGAGAAGTTATTGCGATCATAGAAGTTAAGGGAGATCAAGGACAAGAACAGCAGTCACAAAAGGAAGAGGTCAAGGAAGTTCCTAAAGAAATAATGGATGAAATTCCAACAGTAGAGAAAGTGAAGAAGGAACAGAGCAGGGCTAAAGAAGCTGTATCGGCTATTTCATCCAGATCAGACCGGTTTTATTCTCCCCTGGTAAGAAATATTGCCAGTACAGAAGGCATCAGTATGGAAGAACTGGAATCGGTGGTGGGAAGCGGAAGAGACCAAAGAGTAACCAAGAATGATATTCTAGCCTATATTGAGAATAGGAATAAGCAGGAAGAAACTCCGGTAAAACCGAAAGAAGAGGCTAAGAATGTTTCAATACCCAAGCCGGCTATAAGTGTTGGAAAAGGTGATGAGGTCATAGAAATGAGCCGAATGGGCAAATTAATTGCCAAACATATGATCGCCTCAAAGCAGATCTCAGCACATGTTCAGAGTTTTGTTGAGGTGGATGTAACCAATATCGTACGATGGAGAAACCGTGTTAAGGATGAATTCTTAAAGCGAGAAGGTGAAAAGATTACATTTACACCGATCTTTATGTATGCTGTAACCAAAGCTCTAAAAGATTATCCCATGATGAATATTTCTGTGGATGGTGACAAGGTGATCAAACACAATTATGTCAATTTGGGAATGGCTACAGCTTTAAATGACGGGAACCTGATTGTTCCCGTGATCAAAGGAGCTGATCAGTTGAATCTTATCGGAATGACCAAAGCTGTAAATGAACTTGCTGAAAAGGCGAGATCAGGTAAATTGCAACCGGATGATATTCAAGGAGGTACTTATACTGTTACCAATGTGGGTTCTTTTGGAAGTATTGCAGGAACACCAATTATCAATCAGCCTGAGGTAGGTATTTTAGCGCTGGGAACTATCAGGAAAGTTCCGGCAGTGATAGAAACTCCCGAAGGTGAACTTATCGGAATAAGGCATAAAATGATCATTACACATTCCTATGATCACCGGGTAGTAAACGGAGCTCTGGGCAGTTTATTTGCGAAGAAAGTATGCGATTATCTGGAAGCCTGGGATGTAAATGCCGATTTTTAAAAATTTCAAAAAAACTAAATGAATTTAAAACTTGACCGACCTTTGGTTTTCTTCGATTTAGAAACCACCGGTACACAAATTGCAACCGACAGAATTGTTGAAATATCAATTCTTAAAGTTTATCCGAACGGAAATAAAGAAAGTAGAACCTGGCTGGTAAATCCTGAAATTGAGATTCCCGAAAACGTGGTTGCAATTCATGGAATTACCAATGAAAAGGTTGTAAATGAACCGGTTTTTAAAGAACTGGCTCCTACGATCAGTAAGATGATAGAAGGAGCTGACCTTGCCGGATTTAATTCCAATCGTTTTGATATTCCGCTTTTAGCAGAAGAAATGCTCAGAGCAGGAGTTAATTTCGATATGAATGACAGGAAAGCAATTGATGTTCAGGTGATCTTTCATAAAAAAGAACCGAGGAATCTAACGGCAGGTTATAAGTTTTACTGTGGTAAAGATCTTATTGGAGCTCATGGAGCCGAAGCAGATACCAATGCAACCTATGAAATTCTCGAAGCTCAGATAGAAAAATACGATGATATTGAGAGTGATGTAAACTTCTTAAGCGGTATTTCTTCTCATAACAAACGCGCCGATTTTGCCGGTTTTATTCTCTTTGATCAGGACGGGGAAGAGATTTTCTCATTCGGAAAATACAAAGGCAGGAAGGTAAGGGATGTACTTAGACAAAATCCGGGGTATTACAGCTGGATACAAAATGCTGATTTTCCGCTTTACACAAAGAAAGTACTTACAGGTATAAAAGATTCTACCAACCCGAAAAAGCAGATCCCTTCTCTTGAAGATTTACAAAATAAATTCAATAAAAAGATCTGAGTATGTACGTTAAATTTGAGAACCTTCCGGATCATTCGAGAATATGGATATACCAGTCGGACAGGAAATTTTCTAAAGCCGAAGTGGATCTGATCTCGGAAAAACTTAAAGATTTTGTGCAAAACTGGGAGGCTCACACAAAACCCTTAAAAGCTTCTTTTCTGATTAAATATGATCACTTTATAATTCTGGCAGTTGATGAAGAATTTAACAGGGTTTCTGGTTGTTCACTTGATACCGGTACAGATTTTATTAAAGAAATTGAAGAGGAATTTCAGGTTAAATTACTTAACAGAATGTTAACAGCTTTTAAACTGGGAAATGAGGTGAATATTGTAAATTTATCCCGTTTTAAAGAGATGACAGAATCCGGAGAGATCAATAAAAATACAGAGGTTTTTAATAATCTGATCGAAAATAAAAAAGAGTTTAATACACTTTGGGAGGTAAAAGTTTCTGAAAGCTGGCATAAACGTTATTTGATCTGATTTTTATAAATTTGAAAAATATTTGAAACAAACTATCTTCTCAAACTATTAATTTTTAAATATTTTTTCAATGGTAAAAAAACTTTTTTCAATAGTATTTTTCTTCATTGTTTTGTCAGTGCAGGCACAAACAGATCCATTGCTTGCCAGAGACAGTATTGCTCAGGAAAAATGGGTGGATAGTATCATGAACAATATGACCGTTAAACAAAAGATCGGTCAATTATTTATGCTTCCTGCCTATTCTGATAAGCATACAAATAATATCAATTTTAATAAAAGACTGATAAAGGACTATGAAATTGGAGGATTGGTTTTTATGGAAGGTTCAGTGATGGGGCATGCAAATCAGATCAATGAATTTCAAAGTTTAACAAAGATCCCTCTTTTAATTTCTATCGATGCCGAATGGGGCCTGGGTATGCGTCTTGATGAGGGATTTAAATTTCCATATAATATGGCTTTAGGGGCCATAAGAGACAACGAGTTGATTGAAGAATTTGGTAAACATCTGGCAAATCATCTAAAAAGAATTGGAATTCAGCTTGATTTTGCCCCCGTTGTAGATATCAATACCAATCCTAAAAATCCAATTATTGGTAACAGGTCTTTTGGTAGTGATAAATATAATGTTTCCGAAAAAGCGATTGCTTTTACCAAAGGAATGCAAGGGGAGCATGTGATGGCTTGTGCCAAACATTTTCCCGGGCATGGTGATACTTCTAAAGATTCACATAAAACCTTACCAAGCGTAGAATTTTCGGCAGAAAGAATTGATTCTGTTGAACTCTTTCCTTATAAACAATTGTTTCAACAAGGGCTTTCCAGCGTTATGGTAGCCCATTTAAGCGTACCGGCTCTTGAACCCGATGCCTCTTTACCAACTTCTCTTTCAAAGCATGTTATTGCAGAATATCTGCAAAAAAAAATGCAGTTTAAAGGTTTGGTGATCACTGATGCTCTGAGTATGAAAGGAGCCTCTAATAATTCTGCACCTGGAGATATTGATCTTAAAGCTTTTCTGGCCGGAAATGACATACTTCTTTTTTCAAAAAATATTCCTGCAGCATATAATAAGATAAAATCAGCGTATGATAAAAAGATTATAACTGATGAAAGACTGGATTATTCCGTAAGAAAAATACTAAAGGCTAAATACTGGGCCGGACTCAATGATCTTAAACCTGTAGATCTGAATAATCTTACCGAAGATCTCAACTCAGTTTCGGATGAGATCCTCAACAGAAGACTGGTAGCAAATTCGGTTACCCTTATTAAAAATGATAATGATATACTACCAATCAAAAACCTAAAAGATAACAGAATTGCCTATGTTAAACTGGGTAAATACGATAACAAAGCTTTTGTAAACCGTTTAAAGGATTATACTAAAGTGGATGTGATTAGTGCAGATCATATAGACCAGTTGATAACCAAACTGAGAACCTATAATACAGTGATCATCGGTTTTCATACTAATGGTTCAACAGCCTATGGAAGTTATAAATTCTCTGAAAAGGAATTACACTGGCTACAGGAGATCTCAAGAAAGCATAAGGTGATCCTTGATGTTTTTGCAAGTCCGTACAGTTTATTACAGATCAAAACCTTTACAAATATAGAAGCGGTGATGATCTCTTATCAAAATATTAAGATGTTTCAGGATCTTTCCGCTCAAATGATATTTGGAGCAGTAGATATCCAGGGGAAATTACCGGTTAATATTGGTGATAAGTTTCCTGTGGGATATGGATTACATATCGCTGATCTTCATCGATTGGGATACTCTATCCCTGAAGAGGTAGGGCTTGACAGTAAAATTTTGGCAAAGATTGACTCTGTGGCCAAAGTGGTAACCGACTCTATGATGGCCCCGGGAATGCAGGTGCTGGTGGCTCGTCACCGAAAAGTGGTATTTAGAAAGAGTTATGGTTATTATACCTATGATTCTATCAGAAAAGTGGATAACAACAGTATTTATGATCTAGCTTCGGTTACCAAGATCCTCGGCGGATTACCCATGGTGATGAAAGCTTATGAAGAAGGAAAATTTACCTTGAATACCACACTGGGGGAATTGCTTCCGTATCTGAAAGGAACCAATAAGGATACTTTAACCGTAAAAGAGGTGTTGTCGCATTACTCTAAAATGAAGCCTTATATAACCTACTATAAATCGACACTTGACCCAAAAAATAAACACCCTAAACCTGAATTTATACATTCAGCACCTTCAAAAGAATACCCTGTTAAAGTTGCAGAACATATGTATCTGACCAAGGATTTTGAAAAAGAAATCTGGAAAGAAATTGCAGAAGCTCCTCAGATGAAAACCTTAAGATACCGATACAGTGGCCTGCCTTTCTACCTGATCAAAAAATATATGGAAAAGGTTTATAAAAAACCTCTGGATGTACTCGATCATGATTATTTTTATGGTCCGCTTGGGGCTACGACCATGACTTATAATCCGCTAAATAAATTTCCCAAAGACAGGATAGTACCCACAGAAAAAGATGATTTCTTTCGCTTTCAGAAGTTGCAGGGAACTGTTCATGATGAAGGTGCAGCTATGTTGGGTGGGGTAAGTGGAAATGCCGGACTCTTTTCCAATTCAAATGATGTAGCCAAGATCATGCAGATGTATCTCCAGAAAGGCTATTACGGTGGGAAAAGTTATTTTAAACCGGAAACCTTCGATACATTTAATCATCGATATTATGAAGTGGATGGGGTAAGAAGAGGTTTGGGATTTGATAAACCACAGCTTGATCCTGATGTCATGGCTACCTGCGGATGCGTTTCGTTTAAAACATTTGGGCATAGCGGATATACAGGAACCTATACTTTTGCCGATCCTGAAACAGATATCGTTTATGTTTTTCTTTCCAACAGGGTTTATCCAACCCGAGAGAACACCAAACTGTATAAATACAATATTCGCTCAAATATTCAGGGAATTATACAGGAAGCAATTATCAAATAATGTTTGTTTTTTTATCTTATTGATCTCTATTTATATAAGAAATATTTTTTAGCCTTTTTGCGGAAATTATCAATATCATTAAACCAATAGCCTTCAATATCTTTAACCAGCCACC
>JANTGS010000036.1 GCA_024762795.1 Flavobacteriaceae bacterium
AAAGTAGGAAATCCACTGGATGAGAATTTTTTGGTTGGACCACTTATCGATAAACATTCTGTTGCTGCCTTCAGAAACGCTGTAGAACAGGTTCAGGAAGAAGGTGGTAAGGTACTAATAGGAGGTGAGATCATGGAAGGTGAAGGCTTTGAATCGGGTAATTACGTAATGCCTTGTATTGCCGAAGCGAAAAATGAATTCCATATCGTTCAGGAGGAAACTTTTGCGCCTATCGTTTATCTGATCAAATACAGCGGAGATGTGATAAATGCTATTGAAATACAGAACAATGTTCCGCAGGGACTTTCCTCTTGTATCTTTACTCTGGATGTTCGTGAAGCAGAATTATTTACTTCTGTTGCCGGTTCTGATTGTGGTATTGCCAATGTGAATGTTGGTACCTCAGGAGCCGAGATCGGAGGGGCCTTTGGTGGTGAAAAAGATACCGGAGGAGGAAGAGAATCGGGTTCTGATGCCTGGAAAGTTTATATGCGACGTCAAACCAGTACAGTCAATTACGGAACGGAACTTCCATTAGCACAAGGAATCAAATTTGATTTCTAGTCTTAAAAATAAAAATTTTTTAAAAAGCTCCCTGAAAAGGGAGTTTTTTTTATATAACATTATGGCTGTTGAAAAACCATATTGAAATGGGAAATAAATGTGATTTTGAAAATATTCTTAGATCTTATAAAAGAACTTCTGCGATTTAAACATAAAAAAACCGCCCCGTGTTACCGGGGCGGTGGATGGTTGAAATAAATCAACCAAAATCAACTAACCAAACCTTATCTTTAATTTCGTTTTAAGCCTTACTACTTATAAACGAAAACTTATTTTTAATGTTGTATTCTTACGAAAAATTTAAATCGTTCTTTACTCTTAATTACACAATATCTATGCCAATAAATTTTAAAATTGTTAAAGTGTTCTTAAAAAGAAACTTTTAGAGGGAGAGTTTAAAATTTGGTGTAAAAAACAAATTTAATAACAGTGCAAAAGTAAGTATTATTTTGAAAAAAAATCTCAAAGAAAAGTTAAATTTTTATACGAAGCTTCGGGTAAAAAACGTTTAAGTAAAAGGAAAGTAATTTAAAACTAAATGCTATGAAAAAATTAAGTTTACTTTTGGCCGTATTTTTTATTTCATCCGCTCTCTTTGCTCAGTCATTTGATGGAAAAGGAGACAAGAAGTTAAATCTTGGTTATGAATTCTACGGATATGGTAATGGTATTTCTGCAACATTTGATTATGGAATCTCAGATCTTTTTTCTGTAGGTTTAGGAGGAGCCTATTATTTAAACAATGACAATAATGATTATTTTATTTTTGCCCGTACAGGTGTCCATTTGGGGGAATTATTTGATTTTAACGAAAGATTTGATATATACCCGGGTGTAGATATAGGTTATCTACAGCGCAATGATATTGGCTTTGGAGGATATCTGGGATTCAGATATTTCTTTACGGAAAATATTGGAATCTTTGCCGAATTTGGAAATACAGGTAAAGCTGGTTTGAGTTTTACCTTTTGATCATTCAAAGATCTTGTTCTCTAACTTTTTGATGTCGGTAACTTTATAATAATATTCCTTACCGTTTACATGATAGTATAATACAGCTTCGTTGTTCTTAAGATCAAACGGGAAGTCGGTATCTTTAGCGGCAGGCACTTTATTGCCGTATTCTCCTGACGGGTTACCGGTCATATTCATATCATCTTTTTCCTTATTAAAGAAATTACTTTCAATGGTAAAGGTTCCATCCTGAAAAGTTGCATTTACTTTTTGTTCTTTTTGATGAAAGAAAACACTCATAAACTGAACTCCGTAAGGCTTTATATCTCCTTTGATCCTTAAAAAAGTACCGCTGGAACCTTCTTTACCTCCTACCCACATTTGATAGGTTTTTTCAGTTATTGTAAAAGGAATATTTTTTTGTACTACTCCTTTTTGCTGGCTGCATTGTGTTAAGGCAATGGTAGAGAATAGAAATATTAACAGGCTGATTTTTTTCATTTTTTTCATTTTTAAATTTTAGTAGGCTCTTTCTTTTTTTCCTTCATAAAAGTTCATAAAAGCTTTGTTTACCACACGCATACCTCCTTTTGTTGGATAATTACCGGTAAAATACCAGTCTCCCGGATGATCCGGAATGGCCTTGTGTAAGTTTTCAATGGTCTGGAAGATAATTCTGACTTCAGCCTTGATCTTTTCTGATTTAAGCATTTCTGCAATTTTATCTGAGATCTCATCGGCGGTAAAAGGAGCATAGATCTCTTTTACAAAATTTTCCGGTTCCGGATTGTCTATATTGTCTTTACATTTTTGATACACTTCATCGACAATATGATATTTATTGTGATCCTTTAATAAAGCCAGAGTAGCTTTAAAAGCGATAAAATCCTCAAGATTGGCCATATCAATTCCGTAACAATCAGGATAGCGTATCTGCGGTGCAGAAGAGACCACTACGATCTTTTTCGGATTCAGGCGGTCTAATATTTTAATGATACTTTTTTTCAAAGTTGTTCCACGCACAACACTATCATCAATAATAACCAGATTATCATCGGGTTTAACCACTCCGTATGTTACATCATAAACATGCGCTACAAGATCATCCCTGCTGGTATCATCGGTAATAAAAGTTCTGAGCTTGGCATCTTTTACTGCGATCTTTTCTATTCGCGGACGCTCGGAAAGCAAAATGGAAAGATCTTTTGCTGAAATATTTTTATTGCCTTTCAGTATGGTTTCCAACTTGTGTTTGTTGAGGTATTCTTTTGCAGTATCGGCTAAACCGATAAAGGAAGTTTCTGCTGTGTTGGGGATATATGAAAAAACAGTGTTTTTAATATCATGGTTGATACAATCCAGCACTTTTGGAAAGATCAGTTTCCCCAGATTTTTACGTTCCTTATAAATATCGGCATCGCTCCCGCGGGAAAAATAAATTCGCTCAAAAGAACAGGCATTGTTAGGCTTTTGTTCTTTGATTTGTTCAACAGATGTGGTTCCGTCTTTTTTAATGATCAGTGCATGCGCTCTTTCCAGCTCTTTTACCTCCTCTAGTTTTGCATTGAAAACGGTTTGAATAACCGGTCTTTCCGAAGCAACCACTACAACTTCGTCATTTTTATAATAAAAAGCAGGTCTGATTCCACTGGGATCTCTGAAAACAAAACCATCTCCATGTCCCAGCAATCCGGCCATGGCATAACCACCATCCCAGTTTCTGGAAGCTCTCTTTAATATTCTTGCAATATTCAGGTGTTTGGCAATAAGGGGAGAAGCCTCTCTTTTATTGATACCCTCTTTTTTAAAGCGGTAATACAGATCTAAAACTTCATCATCGAGAAAATGACCAATTTTTTCCATTATGGTAACGGTATCGGTATTTTCTTTTGGGTGCTGCCCCAGTTCAATAAGTTCTTCGAGCAATTCCTGTGAATTGGTCATGTTAAAATTCCCTGCAACGATCAGGTTCTTATGCTGCCAGTTGTTTTGTCTGAGGAAGGGGTGTACGCTTTCAATACTGTTGCCCCCAAAAGTACCGTATCTAACATGTCCGAGATAGATATTTCCGATATAAGGCATATTGTTCAGCTGCCAGTCCACATCATTTTTCTTATCGGCATTTTCTTCCAGTAGGGTATTGAGCCTTTTATTGATTCTGTCAAAAATATTCTGTATGGGCTGCTGATCATTAGAACGGATCCTGCTCATATAACGGGTTCCGGGTTTTACGTCAAACTTGATGCTTGCAAAACCGGCACCGTCTTGGCCTCGGTTATGCTGCTTTTCCATCAAAAGGTACATTTTATTTATACCATAAAAAGCAGTACCGTATTTTTCTTTATAAAACTCAAGAGGTTTTAATAATCTGACCAGGGCAATTCCACACTCATGTTTGATAGCATCACTCATTGAAAGAACAAATTAAGATTTAAAAGACTTATTTACTTTACGTCAATTTCAAATTGTGTTAATTGTTTAAAATCCTGTAATCTGTCAAGGACTTCCTTTTTAGACAGATCTTCCATTCTTCTTGTGCCGAATTTTTCCACACTGAAGGAGGCCAGGTTTGAACCATAAATAATGGCACGTTTCATATTTTCAAAAGAAATATCCTGAGTACTGGCTAAGTAACCAATAAATCCACCGGCAAAAGTATCCCCGGCTCCTGTTGGATCAAAAACTTCTTCAAGCGGTAAAGCAGGGGCAAAAAAGATCTTGTCATCGTGAAAGAGCAGGGCACCGTGTTCTCCTTTTTTAATGATCACATATTTTGGTCCCATTTCATAAATTCTTTTGGCAGCTTTGACAAGAGAATACTGACCACTTAACTGGCGGGCTTCTTCATCATTGATAGTAATTACATCTATTTTTTTAATCACCTCCATAAGCTCATCCCAGGAATTGTCCATCCAGAAATTCATGGTATCTAATACTACAAGCTTTGGACGTTCAGGAATTTGTTTAATCACTTCCATTTGAACAGTAGGGTGCAGATTTCCCAGCATTAAAAAATCAGTATCTTTAAAATTATCGGGTACCACAGGATTAAAATCACCTAAAACATTCAGTTCGGTAATCAGGGTATCCCGTGTATTCATGTCGTTATAATATTTTCCTTTCCAAAAGAAAGTTTTACCCTCTTCAACAATTTCTACACCATCAGTCTTAATATTTTTGCTATTCAGCATTTTAAGATAGCTCAAAGGAAAATCTCCTCCAACAACTGAAACTATGGAAGAATCTACTTCAAACTGAGAGGCGGCAAGGCCAATAAAAGTGGCGGCACCTCCCAAAATTTTATCGGTTTTACCGAATGGTGTTTCAATGGCATCAAAAGCAACAGTGCCAACAATTAAAAGTTTACTCATTACAATGGATTTAATTACTTTTGCAAAAGTAATACTATAAATGTTAATTCATTGTAATACGGAAAAATAATTGTGTTAACGAAAGATTAAAACATACTGTTAAATATTTAGCTAAAAAGATAAAAAAATGAATATCAACGAAATACAAGATGAGATTATAGAAGAATTTTCAATGTTTGAAGACTGGATGGAGCGTTACGATTACATCATTGAACTAGGAAAATCATTACCCGAATTGGATGAAAAATTTAAAACCGATGAAAATCTGATCAAAGGCTGCCAGTCGAAAGTATGGCTTTATGCCGAATTGAAAGGGGATAAGATCATTTTTAAAGCCGATGGCGATGCAATTCTGACCAAAGGAATTGTTGCTCTTTTACTTCAGGTCTTTTCTGAACAAACTCCAAAAGATATCCTTAACAGCGAATTATATTTTATCGATAAGATTGGTTTAAAAGAACATTTATCCCCCACAAGAGCTAACGGACTGGTTTCTATGGTAAAACAGTTTAAACTTTATGCTCTCGCATTTCAGACAAAATTAAACTAAATTGTTATATTTGCACTTATTTAGAATCATTTTAATTAAGAAAAGAAATGGAAAAAGTAGATAAGGAAATGCTGGGGGTAAAGATAGTTGAGAAACTTAAAACAATTTATGATCCTGAAATTCCTGTGGATATTTATGAACTTGGGCTGATCTATGATGTTTTTGTAAATGAGAATAATGATGTTAAGATCTTAATGACCCTTACTTCTCCAAATTGCCCTGTTGTAGAAACCTTACCCGTTGAGGTGGAAGAAAAAATAAAAACCATAGATGAAGTACGTAATGCTGAGGTAGAAATAACTTTTGAACCGCCATGGAATCAGGACCTAATGAGCGAGGAAGCCAAATTGGAACTTGGTTTTTTATAATGTAATAATATTTAGTGTCTGTCCATAAAGTCATCGAATTGAAAAATAATCTTTTTGCGCCTTTTACCTTTTTTTATTTTGCCTAATACACAAGTATTTGCTGCAATAAAAAAACAAAACCCATCAAAAATCTTAATCATTTAGAAATCAAACACTTTATAGACAAACACTATTTGCTCATTTACTTTTTTTTAATATTTTTGTCACTTAACTAAATCAATCCTTTAAATATGAAAAGATTATTCATTGTTATTGCTCTTTTTGGAATAACCTTTATCAATGCACAGACTAAAGAGGAACTACTAGCCTTAAAAAAAGAAAAAACTGATTCAATTTCAAAACTTCAGGCTAAAGCCGATGCCATTCAAAAAGAGATCGATGGACTACCTGGTTGGAGGATCAAGGCTTTTGGAACTATCGGAGGAAATGTTTCAGGTTACAACAACTGGTATTCTAAAGAATCTCCTAATTCATCTGTAGGAAATTTTGGCATCAATATGAATGCTTATGCCATCCGTATCGAAGATAAATATTTCTGGAAAAATTATGCTAATGTTAATATCGGCTGGGTAAAATTTGATGATAAAGATGATCCTACCGACGAAAGCAGCTATGAGGTGGCAACCGATGTGTTTACCCTTTCCTCACTTTACGGAAGAAGATTTGGAAAGAAATTTGCAGCTTCTGCCTTGGCCGAATACAGATCAACACTGGTTAATAATTTTAATAATCCCGGGTTTTTAGATCTTGGTATAGGGGGAACCTGGACTCCAATGAAGAATCTGGTTGTGGTTATACATCCATTGAATTACAATTTTGTTTTTAGTAGATCAGGAACCAGTTATGATTCTTCTTTTGGTGCTAAGATTGTTGCCGATTATGCCAAAAGTTTTGGTAATCTGAATTTCGTCTCTAACCTGTCAGTATTTTTAAGTTATAAATCATTTGATTATTCCAATTATACCTGGACGAACTCCTTTTCTTATACCATCTGGAAAAATCTTGGTTTAGGTTTTGATTTCGGATTGCGTAAGAACAAACAGGAAGCATATAATTATCAGTTAGCTGATCATCCTGATCTGGAGCTGTCTGATGCCGATAACAAATTACAGTCGTACTGGCTGTTTGGTCTTAACTTTAAGCTGGATTAAAGATCAGTTCAATCATAAAAAAAGCAGCATTTGTACGAATGCTGCTTTTTTTATGGTGTTTATTATTATTATTTCTGAGTTTCTTCATCATATTCCTGATATAAAAAATCGTTGTAGGGGAATCGTGTAATATGTATTTTCTTTACCTCCTCAAAAACCTTGGCTTTAAATTCATCCAGGTTTTCCTTATTTAAGGCGGAAATAAAAATACAATCTCCGTTCATTTTGTGCATCCAGGTCTTTTCCCAATCTTTCAGGGTATAATGCGTTTTGTTCCTTTCGGTGATCAGATCATCCTCTTCGATCGCTTCATTGGTATAAGCATCGATCTTATTAAAAACCATTAAAGTTGGTTTATCTGCGCTTTTTATTTCATCCAGGATCTTGTTTACAGAATCAATATGATCTTCAAAATTAGGGTGAGAAATATCAACAACATGCAGCAGTAGATCGGCTTCCCTTACTTCATCTAAAGTAGATTTAAACGATTCTACCAGTTGTGTAGGCAGCTTCCTGATAAAACCTACGGTATCAGTCATTAAAAAAGGAATATTTTTAATCACAACCTTTCTGACTGTGGTATCGAGTGTGGCAAAAAGTTTATTTTCGGCGAAGACCGTACTTTTACTGATCACATTCATCAGGGTGGATTTTCCAACATTGGTATATCCCACCAAAGCAACGCGAACCATTTTTCCTCGGTTTTTTCGCTGTACAGCCATTTGTTTATCAATGGTTTTCAGTTTTTTCTTTAAAAGTGATATTTTATCACGGATGATCCTTCGGTCGGTCTCTATTTCTGTTTCCCCCGGTCCTCTTAAACCGATCCCTCCTTTTTGGCGCTCCAGGTGAGTCCATAAACGTGTCAATCTCGGAAGCAGATACTGGCATTGTGCCAATTCTACTTGTGTACGTGCATAAGAGGTTTGGGCACGTTGTGCAAAAATATCGAGAATCAGGTTGGTTCGGTCTAAAATCTTGCAATCCAGAATTTTTTCAATATTTCGCAACTGTGTAGGACTCAGTTCATCATCAAAAATAGCAGTTTGAATATGATGATCGTTCATATAATTTTTTACCTCATCGAGCTTTCCTGAGCCGATAAAGGTTTTAGGATTGGGATATTCGAGTTTTTGAGTAAAACGTTTTTTAACATTACCTCCTGCGGTAAAAGTAAGGAACTCGAGTTCATCGAGATACTCTTTGGCCTTTTCTTCATCCTGATCCTTGGTAATGATGCCTATAAGAACTACATCTTCTATTTTGGTATTTTGTTTTTCAATCATGTTGCAAATTTACAAATACCGTTTCATTTGTATGTCAGGAAATAAAATTTTGTATTTTCGTTGGAAAATATCTTTTATGCCGGATAAAAAAATATCTGATCTGTTTACGGTAGCATTTTATAATCTGGAGAATCTTTTTGATACCATTCATGATGAATATACTTTGGATAAGGACTTTACTCCCGAAGGGGAAATGCAGTGGGATGAAGTAAAATATACTACTAAAATTCATAACCTGAGTAAAGCTATTGGTCAGATAGGAAATCACAAATCGGCAATCCCCCCAATTTTTTTAGGAGTGGCAGAAGTTGAGAACAGTAATGTTTTGGAAGATCTGATCGCATCGGATAATTTAAAAGCGTTTAATTACGATTTTGTTCATTACGATTCTCCGGATGAAAGAGGGATTGATGTGGCTTTTCTTTATCAAAAGAAATATTTTGAATTGACCTATTCTGATACTTATACATTAATCCTGGAAGATGTGAATCAAGACCGGGATTATACCCGGGATATTTTACTCATTTCCGGAAAGCTCTTTGGTGTACAAGTGTACATCATTGTAAATCACTGGCCATCGAGAAATAATGGCAAACATTTTTCTGAAAATAAAAGGCTTAAGGCTGCCAGCCTGATCCATAAGATCATAAAAGAGATTAAGGAAGAAGATCCAAATCCTAATATTATGATCATGGGGGATTTTAATGATGACCCTAACAGTAGCAGTATTAGAAAAATTCTGGAGCATTCTGATTTTTTTAATCCGATGTGCGATCTGCACCGGCAGGGGAAAGGCAGTTTATACCATCAGGGGAAATGGCATCTTTTTGATCAGATTATTCTATCAAATAACTTTAATTCAAAAAAAGAATTGTGTTTTAAAAATGCTGAGATTATAAACGATTACTTTTTACAGGAAAAATACGGGCGTTCAAAAGGAGCTCCGTTACGTACCTTTTTAGGAAGCCGTTATGTTGGAGGATATAGCGATCACTTTCCGGTGTGTGCATATATTGAAAAAACGGATTGATCAATTGAGGTGTATAGATCGTTAAATCCTTCTGAATTTTTTTAAATTTCTCGAAAATTACTCTGGCTAATGCAAATGATTTTTGTGTTGGTAAAATATTTCACCGGGAGAATCTTTCATAATGTTTAAAATCACCCGGTGAATAAAAAAATTTTACTTACATAAACCCTCAAAAGTATCTTCTACATAGCCGGGAGTACTCATGATTTTCATAAATGTACTCATCGATAATTCAGGCCAGTGAAGTGCAATTCTATATCTGCCGTGAAGCATAGTTGCCGTATCCCCCTGTAAAATAATTTCAAAAGGCATGGCAGCCAGATGATCTTCTCCAATGATCGGTAAAAAGAAACTTTCACCATCGTTTTTATCAGTTAAGGCGATCCCATAAACAGCGGTCTTTTTAGAAGGGATTTTTAGCTTATAAACCAGAGCTGTATTTCCTTTTTGGGCAGAAAGGTTCTTTTCGATAGTTTTGACACCTTCTTCAAAAGAATCAAATTCTTTTAGTTCAACAGGATCTGTAAAATAAGGCATCATCATCTTGTACTGATATTTTCTCAGTTTGTTTACCGAAAGAGATCCGCCGAAAGGCTTATTCACATTACCAAGAGGAGACAGGACACTTTTCACATCTCCGTCAACTTTTTGAAGTGCAGCCTTATGCTTGTCATAATCTTTCATTAAATAGGCATTGAACAGATAATCAGGATTTAAATAAGAGATTGTGGTTGAATTGCCATTGCTTTTTAACCCAACTTTTAAAACAGCAGCAAGAGCTCCACGGTCTTTCTTTTGCAGTACAGCATCTTGAAGATCCTTCCGGGTGTATGCAATAACCATTAAGCCTGATTTACCTTCGGGATGATAAGAACCCAGAATGTTAAATCCGTTACTTTTTAATGCAGTACTTACCTGATTGGTCGTTTGCTGCACATCTTTACCTGAATCGCCAACCTTAATATAAGGAGAGAGATTTTGGGAATTTACCGGATAGAATCCGGCAAAGACCGTTAGTACAATAATTAATAATAATTTGTTTTTCATAATTGTTAAGCATTTAAAATTTGCCCAAAATTACGTTAAAACGATTTTTAAAATACTAATATTTATCAGGTTATAGAAAAATAAGTAAAAAAAGTTACAGAAGAAAGGGTTCGTATTTTTTCAGGATAAATAAGCTGAATTTATAAAATAAAAGTCCGATCAAAAAACCTGTTAAAGCTCCTGTTAAAATATCTATAGGGAAATGAACACCTACATAGATCCGGCTGTAAGCAAAGATAACCGGCCATAAATACAAGAGATAAATATACTGAAACTTGTCTTTTAAGGTTTTGTACATAAAGGTAGTAACGGCCATTGAGGTTCCGGCATGAGCCGAATAGAAACTAAAACCTTTTGGAGTACTTAAAATTCTGATAAAATGGTTTATAGACGGATCATTATTAGGGCGAAGGCGTTCAAAAGTATGTTTGATCAGATTGGCAAACTGATCGGAAAAAGTAACCATCAGAGCAGTTATCAGTACAAGGATCAACCCTTTTTTCCACCCAAAGGCTTTAAAAACCAGGTAAAATAAAAAAAGATATAAAGGAATCCAGGTAAACATATTGGTGGCAGCAATCCAGAAGGCATCCCACGATTCATTCCCCAGTCCGTTTAAATAGATAAAAAATTCTTTGTCTAATTGTATGATCCTGTCAAGAAAGTCCAAATTATAATTCGCGTTTTATTGGCCCGGCAATATCATCAATGTTATCCTGAACACGATTTTTGATACGTTTGATTTCTTTTTTAATATCACCGGTAACGTTGGTTTCAATTTCTTCTTCAATGCCACTATCTAAGATCTCTTTCTTTACTTCATTAGTAGCATTTTTTAATTGTTGCATCCCTTTACCCAAACCACGGGCTATTTCCGGTATTCTGTCGGCTCCAAAAAGCATAACAACAATCACCAGGATTATAAAAATTTCCGATCCGCCAATAAATAAAAACATCTTCTCTGATTTTCGGTA
Organism: Flavobacteriaceae bacterium; assembly: GCA_024762795.1. GTDB lineage: Bacteria > Bacteroidota > Bacteroidia > Flavobacteriales > Flavobacteriaceae > Namhaeicola. Next base: position 11,296 of record JANTGS010000036.1, read on the forward strand.
CAAAGATAATATATTTAGCGAACCAAAACAGATAGAGATTTATTTATAATTTGGTTATTCAGATTATTTTATTGAATATGGTTACTTTTGTCTAAAACCCAAGCAAAACTGATTCTATGTATAAAGTTCGTGTTTTATTTGTTTTTCTTTTTTTTAGATCTTTTATCTTTTTCGGTCAGGCCGAATCGATAGTTCAAAATAATATTGATGTACAAAAATATGCATTTCACATTGCGGTAAATGATACAACAAACCTTATCCGTGTAAGAGCAGAGATTACGGTATTATTTAATGAACCGGTACATAGTTTTTCTTTTGACCTTGTTTCAAAAGGGGCTGAAGGCAAAGGAATGCAGGTAGACGAGGTGCTGGAAAATGAGGTTCGAAAAGATTTTGTGCAAAAGGATGAAAAACTGATCGTTAATACAGAAATAAAAACATCTTTTTTACAAAAGACCTATACAGTTAAGTACCATGGAATTCCGAAAGACGGACTTATCATCAGCAAGAATAAATTTGGTGATCGCACCTTTTTTGGCGATAACTGGCCCAACAGGGCTCATCATTGGCTTGTTTGTCAGGATCATCCCTTAGATAAGGCTTTGGTTGAATTTTATGTAACCGCCCCGGCTTATTATCAGGTAATTGCAAGTGGTAAACTTAAAGAAACAACCAATTTAAATGACAAGCAAACACTTAGCGTTTGGAAGACCGATGTACCTATGCCTACCAAAGTGATGGTAATGGGTGTTGCACACTTTGCTGTTGAACAGGTGGGAGAAACCCATGGCATTCCTATCTCCTCCTGGGTGTATCCGCAAAACAAAAAAGAGGGATTTTACGATTATGCTCAGGCCTTAAAAATAGTAGATTTTTTTACAGCTGAAGTGGGTCCGTTCCCATTCAGTAAGCTGGCTAATGTACAATCGAAAACCCGGTTTGGAGGTATGGAAAATGCAGGGAATATCTTTTATTTTGAAAAATCCGTTACCGGGCAAAGAAAACATAAAAGTTTGCTCGTACATGAAATTGCTCATCAGTGGTTTGGAGATTCGGCAACGGAAACCGACTGGAAACACTTGTGGTTAAGTGAGGGTTTTGCCACTTATTTTACCAATTTGTATTATGAAGATAAATACGGAGAGGAAATCTTTAAAAAACGTCTCTCAGATCAGCGTGATAAAGTAATCCGGTTTTCAAAGAACCATAATACACCTGTAATAGATACGCTTACAACCAATTTGTTAAACTTACTCAATGCAAATTCCTATGAAAAAGGAAGTTGGGTACTACACATGCTGAGAAGAAAAGTTGGCGATCAAAATTTTTGGCAGGCGATAAGGACTTATTATAAAAGATACGCCTATAAAAATGCGTCTACAAAGGATTTGAAAAAGGTCTTTGAAGAGGTTTCCGGGGAAAAACTGGACGCTTTTTTTGAACAATGGTTAAAGAAACCCGGGCATCCGGTTTTGAAAACATCCTTTGTTCAAAATGGGAAGATCATTATGATGCATATAGAACAGATACAAAGTAACTTCCCTTTGTTTAGTTTTCCACTCGAATTACAATTAATCTATAGGGATGGGACCTCAGAAACAACAAAAGTATATGTATCTGAAAAGAATGAGGTTTTTACCATAAAAGTAAGCTCTGATATTAAAGAGATTTTAATCGATCCGGAAGTTAACTTATTGTATGAAAAAGGATGATTCTTTTAGAAAATAAGTATTTTTAATAAGGAGAAATATTTTCTTTTAGATTTAGATAAACCAAACTTTTATAACATATAATTAGTACCTTTGTTTGACTAAAAAGACAAAAACTAAATTTATTTTTATGATTAAAATGTTACATTCTACCTGGGCTATAATAGTGTTGTTAATGCTTGTAATTGCAGTAGTTAATGCCATAATTTCATTAACTTCCAACAAAGCTTTTAAAGAAAAAGACCTCCGTATTCCGTTATTTACATTAATTGTTGCGCATATTCAGCTGATTTTAGGTCTGTTAGCCCTATTCACTTCTGCCCAATTTCATCACTTAAAAGAGATTGGTATGGGAGCTGCCATGAAAGACTCTGAGATCAGGGCTATTGTGATCGAGCATCCTTTTACAATGATCATTGCTATCATTGCTCTTACCATTGGGTTCTCAAAATTTAAAAACAAAGCAACCGATAAGGAAATGTATAAAACCATAGCTATATATTACGGAATAGCCTTGTTACTTGTTTTAAGCAGAATTCCCTGGGGAACATGGTTTAACTAATTAGTGTTTGTTTATATTTTAAGCTTGCTTTGTTATGGCTCAAAATTTTAATCCTTAAATACTCCGGTATTATGTGGTTTGGATTTATCTCATATCCCAATCCCGGATATTATTGCCTAAACACGTAATTTTTTATACAAACACAAATAAAAAATATTAAACAGATGAAATTTCTTAAAAAATTATTATCCTATCCTTTAACGATAATTTTTTATTTTTTTTACGGATTATTCTTGGTTATTTTTCACCCTATACAATGGTTGAGCTTAAAACTTGGAGGATATGAAGCTCATAAAAAATCGGTAGATTATTTAAGTTTTTTTCTGTTAAAAAGCCTGTTATTACTAGGGACCCGTGTAAAGTTTACAAATAACCAGAACATACCTGAGAATACCCCCTTGATATTTGTTTCCAATCATCAAAGTATGCATGATATTACAGGTCTGGGTTGGTATTTACGTAAATATCACCCTAAATTTATTTCTAAAATTGAACTTGGAAAAGGGATACCGAGTATTTCTTTTAATTTAAAATATGGAGGTTCTTGCCTTATCGATCGAAAGAATTCGAAGCAATCGATTCCGGCCATCATGAATTTTGCAAAGTATATTGAAAAAAATAAGCGTTCAGCGATCATATTTTCAGAAGGAACCCGTAGTAGAACAGGAAAGCCTAAACAATTTAGAGAAGGAGGCTTAAAAATGATGGTAAAATATGCTCCTTCTTCGTATATAGTTCCTGTAACGATTAACAATTCATGGAAGATTGAACAGTTTGGTTCTTTTCCGCTGGATATCTTTAACAAAGTAACTTTTGAAGTTCATGAACCCATAAAATCTGATTCCATGCCTTTTGAAGAACTCTTTAAAAAGACTGAGAGGGCTGTTAAAGAATCGATTCATTGATCACTTTATATCATTCTATCGTAAAAGAATCCCGGTCGTTTAAAAAACGAAATCGTTTTCTTGTTTTTCTGATATGATCCAGATCAAGCGTTGCACTTTGAACTCCCTCTTCATTATCGGCAAAAGAAAGTATTGCATCACCAAAAGTATTGATTACTGATGAATGGCCCGAATATTGAATATGATTTGCATCCACACCTGTTCGGTTTACTCCAATCACATAGCTCATATTTTCAATTGCCCTTGCTTTTAAGAGGATATCCCAGGCTTTTATCCGTGGAATTGGCCAGTTGGCCACATAGATCAATAGGTCGTAATTGTTTGTATTTCTGGCCCATACCGGGAAACGTAGATCATAACAGATCAGCGGCAAAATTTTAAAGTTTTTATACTCGATAAACAGATGTTTATTACCGCCCGTAAAAACAACATCTTCCTTTGCATAAGTAAACAAATGTCTTTTATCGTAAAAAAAGATCTCTCCAGAAGGATAGGCAGCGATCAACCGGTTAAAATATTTATTTTTATCTTCAATGACCATACTCCCTATGATCAGAGCCTCTTTTTCAGCAGCTTTCTCCAACATCCATTTTACAGAGGCCCCGTTCATTTTTTCTGCCACAGATTTTGGATTCATGGTGAAACCTGAAGTAAACATTTCCGGCAGGATGATCAGGTCAGTATTTTTAATAGGACTTATTTTTTTATCTAACTGTGCTCTGTTTCCGGCAGGGTCTTCCCACAAGAGAGAGGTTTGGATTATAGTTGTATTTAGTTGATTTTGCATGAAAGTTTTATAAAGAGGTAATATTTCTAAGTATTTCAGCCCCCTTTAAAAGGGTTTCTTCGCTTTTGGCGAAACAAAAACGCAGCACATGATCATCTTTTCTTTTTTGATAGAAAACAGAAACCGGGATAGAAGCCACTTTAAATTCTTTGGTAAGCCGAATGGCCAGATCAGTATCTTTTTTATCGCTGATCTGCTGGTAGCTCAACAGCTGGAAATAAGTGCCCTTAGAGGGTTTGACTTTAAATTTTGAGGATTCTATTGCGTTAAGGAAAATATCGCGTTTCTGTTGATAAAAACTTCCCAGGTTCAAATAATTTCCGGGGGTTCTCATATAAACCGCCAGTGCTTTTTGAATGGGATGATTTACACTAAAAACATTAAATTGATGTACTTTTTTAAATTCATTCATCAGTTTTTCAGGGGCCAGACAATAACCCAGTTTCCAGCCGGTATTATGAAAAGTCTTCCCAAAAGAGGCAAAGATAAAACTACGTTCGGCCAGTGTGGGGAACCTTGCAGCACTTTGGTGAATTTCTCCATCAAAAATAATGTGTTCGTAAACTTCATCGCTTAAAATAATAATATCTGTATCCTTTACCAGTTCCGATAAAGATTCCATATCTTGTTGAGTCAGTACAGTACCGGTTGGATTGTGGGGGGTGTTGATAATGATCATCCGGGTTTTTTCGGAGATGTTTTCTCTTACTTTGAGCCAGTTAATCGTATAATCAGGAGCCTCTAATTCAATTTCTACAATTTTACCACCGTTAAGACGTACGGCAGGTTCGTAACAGTCGTATGAAGGTCCGAAAAGGATCACTTCATCTTCTTTTTGTATCACTGCGGTAATAGCTGTGAAAATAGCCTGAGTTGCTCCGGCGGTAATAGTGATTTCAGTTTCCGGATGATAGGCTGTTCCATATAAAGTTTCTGTTTTCTCGCAAATGACTTCTCTTAATTCAAGGACTCCCGGCATGGGAGCATATTGGTTGTAGCCTTCTTTCATAAAGCGGTTTACGAGTGAAATAAGTTCAGGAGAAGAAGGAAAATCAGGATAGCCCTGAGAAAGATTGATTGCTTTTTCCTGAGAAGCAAGTTTGCTCATCACTGCAAAAATACTGGTTTCCACTCCAGGTAATTTTGAGGTAAAAAGATGCTTATATTCCGGCATTGATCTAAATTTTTATAAAGTTAAGCATAAATTTGAAAATCAGATATAAACGATACAGCGTTGTAAAATATATAAAATAAAAACTCCCCACAAAAAATTGCAGAGAGTTGTAATTAAAAGGTTTGGTTATTATTTTACGCTGGCTTTTAAGAATTCTCTGTTCAGCCTGGCAATATTTTCCAGAGAAATGCCTTTTGGGCATTCCACTTCGCAGGCACCGGTATTGGTACAGTTGCCAAAACCTTCCAGATCCATTTGATGGATCATATTCTTTACGCGGTCTTTAGCTTCTATTCTTCCCTGAGGGAGTAGGGCATATTGCGATACTTTTGCAGAAACAAAGAGCATGGCACTTGAGTTTTTACAGGTGGCCACACAGGCTCCACATCCAATGCAGGTGGCAGAATCCATGGCCATATCAGCTTCTTCTTTTCCAATAAGTATGCCATTGGCATCCTGTGTATTACCTGATGTATTTACCGAAATAAATCCTCCGGCCTGTTGTATTCTTTCAAAAGAAGTACGGTCAACGATAAGATCTTTAATTACCGGAAATGCCTTTGAACGGAAGGGTTCAATATAAATGGTATCTCCATCCTTAAAAGTTCTCATATGTAACTGGCAGGTGGTTATCCTCCTGTCGGGTCCGTGTGCTTCACCGTTGATCTGCAAAGAACACATTCCACAGATACCTTCGCGACAGTCATGATCGAAAGCAACAGGTTCTTCGTTCTTATTTACGAGGTCTTCATTGAGCACATCGAGCATTTCGAGGAACGACATATGTTCGGATATACCGGAAACCTGATATTTTACCATTTTCCCTTTGTCACGGGCATCTTTTTGCCTCCAGATTAATAATGTAAGATTCATAGGTTATTAGTATTTAGGGATAGGTGAAAAGGAAATAGTATTATCTATCTTTCTTCGAGTTTTTTAATTAATGAGTTAAGTATCTTACTGATCTCAATAAATAAACCTTCCATCTTTTCACTATCATTTATATATTTTAAATCTTTTGATATTAATAATTGTGTTTCTAATTCAAATAAAGAACCTCATGATACTCTACCCCCACCTTTCTGCAATATTTAAAGGAATTCTTCCTTTACTATTCTCTTTTCCCTTATCACTTCCTATTTATAACTCCGTGTTTTCAATTCAATATCCTTGAATTTAAGTTCTTCTTTATGTAATTTGGCTTCACTGGGTTTTCCGGTGTATTCCCATGCCGCCACATAGGCATAGTTTTTATCATCCCGTAAAGCTTCTCCTTCGGGGGTTTGGTATTCTTCACGGAAATGACCCCCACAGCTTTCATTTCTTTCAAGGGCATCTTTTGCAAAAAGCTCTCCCAGTTCGAGAAAATCAGCTACTCTTCCTGCTTTTTCCAGTTCCGGATTCAATTCATTCACTTTACCGGGAACTTTTACATTTTTCCAGAAATCTTCACGGATCTCTTTGATCTCTTCAATAGCTTCTTTCAAATGTTTTGCATTTCTGGCCATACCTACTTTTTCCCACATTACCTTTCCAAGTTTTTTATGGAAATGATCAACGGAATGAGTACCCTTATTATTGATAAAGAATTCAAGACGTTCTTTTACCTCTTTTTCAACGGCATCAAATTCAGGGGTGTCTGTGGGAATTTCTCCTGTTCTGATCTCATTGCTCAGATAATCTCCTATGGTATAAGGTAATACAAAATAACCATCGGCAAGGCCCTGCATCAAGGCAGAAGCCCCTAAACGGTTGGCGCCATGATCGGAAAAATTGGCTTCACCAATAGCATAGAGTCCGTCAACAGTGGTCATTAAATTGTAATCTACCCAAATACCCCCCATGGTATAATGGGTTGCAGGGTAGATCATCATCGGAGTTTTATAAGGATCTTCAGCAACGATTTTTTCGTACATCTGGAAAAGGTTTCCGTATTTTTCCTCAATGATCGCTTCTCCTAATTCGGTAATTTTTTCTTTTGAAGGATTTTTGATCCCGTGTATTTTTGCCTGTTCTTTTCCGTAGCGCTCAATGGCGGAAGAAAAGTCGAGATAAACAGCTTCTCCGGTTTTATTAACACCGTGACCGGCATCACAACGTTCTTTTGCAGCTCTTGAAGCCACATCCCGGGGTACGAGATTTCCAAATGCAGGATATCTTCTTTCTAGATAATAATCACGGTTTTCTTCAGAAATTTCTGTTGGCTTTAATCGCCCTTCACGGATGGCAACAGCATCTTCCATATTTTTAGGTACCCAGATCCTTCCGTCGTTACGTAAAGATTCCGACATCAGGGTCAGTTTCGACTGATAATCACCGCTTCGCGGGATACAGGTAGGGTGGATTTGTGTAAAACACGGATTTGCGAAATAAGCTCCTTTTTTGTGAACTTTCCAGGCAGCGGTAGCATTTGATCCCATGGCATTGGTAGACAAATAATAAACATTACCATAACCTCCGGATGCGATCACCACAGCATGTGCCGAGTGGCGCTCTATTTCGCCGGTGATGAGGTTACGGGCAATAATACCCCGTGCTTTGCCGTCAACTTTTACCAGATCGAGCATTTCATGACGGTTGTACATGGTAATTTTTCCACGGCCAATTTGACGATTCATCGCCGAATAGGCACCGAGAAGTAATTGCTGTCCGGTTTGTCCTTTTGCGTAGAAAGTTCTCGAAACGAGAACACCTCCAAATGATCTGTTGTCTAACAATCCGCCATAATCACGGGCAAAAGGTACGCCCTGAGCTACACATTGATCGATAATATTTCCGGAAACTTCCGCAAGGCGATAAACATTAGCCTCCCGGGAACGGTAATCGCCTCCTTTTACGGTATCATAAAATAAACGGTAAACCGAATCGCCATCGCCCATATAATTCTTGGCAGCATTGATTCCGCCCTGAGCGGCAATGGAATGTGCTCTTCGCGGAGAATCCTGATAGGCGAAAGCCTTAACATTATAGCCCAGTTCGGCCAGAGTAGCCGCAGCTGAACCTCCGGCCAGGCCGGTACCGATAACAATAATATCGATATTTCTTTTATTAGCGGGGTTTACAAGGTTGATTTTGTCTTTATAGCTGATCCATTTGTCTTTGATAGGACCTTCAGGGACTTTGGAATTTAGTGTCATAATAAAAAAGAATTAAGCAAAGTAAAAGTAAATGGCAATAATTGAAAAGCCTAATGCAATCAGATAACTGTATGCAATACCAAGGTTTTTAACACAAGAATAGTATTTAGGTTTTCGGGCTCCGATACTTGTAAAGGCCGATTGAAATCCGTGACTTAAATGTATCCCCAGTAAAATAAAGGCAAAGACATAGATAATTACGTAAATCGGATTTTTAAATAATTGCGTAACGAGATCGTAATCGCTGGTAACTTCACCAAATTTGATCTCCACAAAAAAATCTTTCAAGTGAAGAATAATAAAAAGCAGGATCAGTAATCCGGTATAGATCATATTTCTCGAAGCCCATCCTGAATTTGCCGCCGGGTTATTCTTGACATATTTAACAGGCCGGGCAGCTCTGTTCTTTAGCTCGAGATTGATCCCCATAATGATATGGAGAATAAAACCGGCTGCGAGAACATATTGCATTACCTGTATTACCAGGTTTGTAGCCATAAAATGGGAAGCACTGTTAAAAAGTTCTGGACCCCCAAAAAGGGTCAGGTTTACTCCTAAGTGTACCAGTAAAAATGTGATTAAGAAAAGTCCTGATAATGACATTATAACTTTTCTTCCAACGGATGAAGATGAAAATCCACTCATTTGAATTTATTTTAAAGTAGCACAAAGGTATAAAATAGATTGTTACCAAAGTTACATTATAATTTAGAAACGTTATAAATAATATATTTTAAATAAAATAATGCTTATGGGCTGATAAAAATCATATTCAGTAGAATATTACCCGTTTATCTTTGTTCGGTTAAAATTTAAAAAATAAGCCTTATGGCATTTAAAAAAGGATTATTCAAAACATCGGTAGGTCGTAAAAATCTTATGGCTGTTACCGGACTTTTCATCGCTTTCTTTTTAATTATCCACCTTATCGGAAACTTGATTCTCGTTATTCCTGATTCCTGGTTCCCCATTGAATTCTGGGGAGGTGTTGAAAGCGCCCACGATATGTACAATGCCTATTCTCATTTTCTTGTGCATTTCTGGCCCATAACACTTGTAGCCTGGATTCTTTACATTTCTATCATTGCACATGCAATTGATGCTTTGTTGATCACATTGAATAACAACAAGGCCAAGGGAGATAAATATCAGGTAACTGACAATTCAACAAGTACATGGTACTCTCGCAATATGGGAGTTTTGGGTACTGTGGTAGGATTGTTTATTTTTATCCATATGGCTCAGTTCTGGCTGAAGTATAAGGTACTGGGTACAGAGCATGATCTTTATGATCTGGTTGTAACCACCTTTAAACAATGGTGGGTAGTACTTGTTTATGAGATCGGAATCATAGCCTTAGGATTTCACCTGGCACATGGAGTAGAAAGTGCTCACCGATCTTTGGGAGCTTATCCGAAAGGAATGATGCGTGTAATTAAATACATTGCACTTTGTTTTTCAATAGTGATGGCAGTTTTATATGCGATCATACCAATCATTATTTATTTCAAATAAAAAAATTATGGCACTTAACGCAAAAATCCCCGAAGGATTGCTAAAAGATAAATGGCAAAATTATCTTAATAAAACTAATATTGTTAATCCGGCTAACCGCAAGAAATTAGATATTATTGTTGTAGGAGCAGGACTTTCAGGAGGAGGGGCAGCAGCCTCACTTGCTGAACTGGGTTACAATGTAAAAGTCTTCTTTTTTCAGGATTCAGGCCGTCGATCTCACTCTGTGGCTGCACAGGGAGGTGTAAACGCTGCCAAGAACTATAAAAACGATGGTGATAATGTTTACAGAATGTTTTACGACACTGTAAAAGGTGGTGATTACCGTTCAAGAGAAGCAAACGTATACAGAATGGCTCAGGTCTCTGTTGACCTGATTGATCATATGACTGCTCAGGGCGTTCCTTTCGGACGTGAATACGGAGGATATCTCAGTAACCGTTCATTTGGTGGTGTACTGGTATCCCGTACTTTCTATGCCCGTGGTCAGACTGGTCAGCAATTGTTGCTGGCAACTTATCAGGCCATGATGAAAGAAGTCAAGCGTGGTACACTTACACAATTCAGTCGTCATGAGATACAGGATATCGTTGTAGTTGATGGTAAAGCGAGAGGAGTCATCGTTCGTAATCTGGTAACAGGAGAGATCGAACGTCATGCAGCTCATGCCGTGGTTTTGGGTACCGGAGGTTTTGGTAAGATCTTCTATCTTTCTACTCTGGCAATGAACTCTAATGGATCAGCAACCTGGAGAGCCCACAAAAAAGGAGCTTATTTTGCAAATCCTTCATGGACACAAATTCACCCAACTGCTTTACCACAGGCCGGTGAACATCAAAGTAAACTCACATTAATGTCAGAATCTTTGAGAAATGACGGACGTATCTGGGTGCCTAAGAAGAAAGATGATCCGCGTGCTCCGGGAGATATTCCTGCCGAAGACAGAGATTATTATCTTGAGCGTCGTTATCCAGCATTTGGTAACCTGGTACCCCGTGATGTTGCTTCACGTGCCGCCAAGGAAAGAATGGATGCAGGTTATGGTGTAGGTCCGTTAAAAAATGCGGTATATCTTGATTTTAAAACAGCTATAGAAAAATTAGGGGAAGATACTATTCGCGAAAGATATGGTAACCTGTTTACCATGTATAAAAAGATTACAGGTATCGATGCTTATAAAGAGCCGATGAAAATTTCACCTGCAGCTCACTTCTCTATGGGAGGTTTGTGGGTAGATTATGAATTACAGACTACCATTCCTGGATTATACGCTGTGGGAGAAGCAAATTTTGCTGATCATGGAGCGAACAGACTGGGAGCTAACTCTTTATTACAGGCATCAGTTGACGGTAATTTTATTTTACCCAATACTATTTCAAATTACCTAAGTAACGAGATCAGAACAGGAAAGATCCCTACGGATACTCCTGAGTTTGATGAGGCAGAGAAAGCAGTAAAAGAACAACTTCAAAAAATCCTTTCTATTAAAGGAACTATGCCGGTTGATCAGATCCACCGTCGTTTGGGTAAGATTATGTTTAAGGAAGTAGCCATGTCAAGAAATGAAAAAGGTTTAAAATGGGCTATTGAAGAGATCAGAAAACTGAGAAAAGAATTCTGGAATAATGTAGCGGTTCCGGGTGATGATAAAGGAATGAATTCAGAACTGGAAAAAGCAGGCCGTCTGGCTGATTATCTTGAGATTTCTGAATTGATGGCTGTTGATGCCTTAGACAGAAAAGAAAGTTGTGGAGCTCACTTTAGAGAAGAATATCAAACTGAGGATGGTGAAGCTGTAAGAGACGACAAAAATTATATGTATTCTGCTGCCTGGGAATGGCTGGGAGGAGAAAAATGGAAATTACATAAAGAACAACTTGAATTTAAAGAGATTGAAGTTAAAACACGAAGTTATAAATAAGAAGCGATAAGGGAAAAGAGAATAGTAAAAAGTGATAATTGAGTCCTTTGAAATCATATAAAGAATTGTTGGTTTGGCAAAAAGGTATGACTTTGGTAAAGGAAGTTTATTTGATCACAGAGCTATTCCCTGAAGATGAAAAATTTGGCTTGGTTAGCCAGATGAGAAGAGCTTCTATATCAATTCCTTCAAATATTGCAGAAGGATGGGGTAGAGTATCAACTAAGAATTATGTGCAGTTTTTAGAGTCTGAAGAGGTTCTTTATTTGAATTAGAAACACAATTATTAATATCAAAAGATTTAAAATATATAAATGATAGTGAAAAGATCGAAGGTTTATTTATTGAGATCAGTAAGATGCTTAACTCATTAATTAAAAAACTTGAAGAAAGATAGGTAATACTATTCCCTTTTCGCTAATCCCTAAATACTAATAACTTATGAATCTTACATTAAAAATATGGCGTCAGGAAAGCCCCGAAGCAAAGGGTAAAATGGTAACCTATAAGGTTAGCGATATCAGTAAGGACATGTCCTTTTTGGAGATGCTGGATGTTTTAAACGAAGACCTTGCCTCAAAAGGGGAACGTACCGTGGAATTTGATCATGATTGTAGAGAAGGTATCTGCGGTCAGTGTTCTTTGGTGATCAATGGTCAGGCTCATGGTCATGAGTCTCATTACACCACCTGTCAAACGCATATGAGATCTTATAAAGACGGTGATGTGATCTTTATTGAGCCTTTCAGAGCGAAATCATTTCCTGTGATCAGAGACCTGAAGGTTGACCGTTCTTC
>JANTGS010000037.1 GCA_024762795.1 Flavobacteriaceae bacterium
TTCGAGTGAGGCCCTGATGATCCTAAACAATAATTTTAAGTTTTATTTCGCTACATTCACAACGCGCGTTTCCCTGATCACCGTTACTTTTACCTGTCCGGGATAGGTCATATCATTCTGTATCTTCTGAGTAATGTTAAAAGATAGCTCAGCTACTTTTGTATCGTCTATCTTATCACTTTCTACGATTACCCTTAGCTCTCTACCCGCCTGAATAGCATAGGCTTTTTGTACTCCGGTAAAGCTAAAAGCAACATCTTCAAGCTCTTTAAGCCGTTGAATATAAGAATCGATCACCTGCCTTCTCGCGCCCGGCCTTGCTCCTGAGATCGCATCACAAATCTGAACTATAGGCGCGTAGAGCGATTTCATTTCAATTTCATCATGATGGGAACCAATAGCATTACAAACATCCTGTTTTTCACCATATTTCTCAGCCCATTGCATTCCAAGAATTGCGTGTGGTAATTCTGTATCCGTATCGGGCACTTTACCTATATCATGTAAGAGACCTGCTCTTTTAGCGATCTTTGGATTTAATCCTAGCTCACTGGCCATTACAGCACAAAGATTGGCCACTTCACGTGAATGCTGTAACAGATTCTGTCCGTAACTTGAACGATATTTCATTCTTCCCACGGTTTTGATCAGCTCCGGATGTAAACCGTGAATTCCAAGATCGATCACAGTACGCTTACCGATCTCAACGATCTCCTGTTCGATCTCTTTGCGGGTCTTACCAACAACTTCTTCTATTCTTGCCGGGTGGATTCTTCCGTCAGTGACCAGTTTATGCAATGACAATCGTGCCACTTCTCTTCTTACAGGATCAAAACAAGATAAAATTATAGCTTCAGGAGTATCATCTACAATAATTTCCACTCCTGTTGTTGATTCCAAAGTACGAATATTCCGGCCTTCACGCCCTATAATTCTTCCTTTGACATCATCATTATCGAGGTTAAAAACCGAGACACAATTATCAATAGTTTGCTCTACACCTATTCTTTGTATTGTATTTAAGATGATCTTTCTGGCCTCCTGTTGAGAAGTAAGCTTCGCTTCTTCAATAGAATCCTGAATATAAGCCATAGCATCGGTCTTAGCTTCTTCCTTAAGCGATTCTATCAATTCCTTTTTGGCTTCATTGGCGGAAAGACCCGCAATAGATTCAAGCTTTTGAACATGATTTTTATGAAGTTTCTCGATTTCTGCTTTTTTCTTCTCTATAAAATCAAGGCGATATTGATAATCTTTTTCTTTCTGTATTAAAGATTCATTCAATTTCCTGTTCTTATCCAGCTCCTGAGAAACTTTAGATTCTTTATCCCTGATCCTTTTTTCGGCATCATTGATCTTTTTATCCCGTGCAAGGATCACCTTTTCATGCTCCACCTTCAATTCGATAAATTTCTCTTTAGCCTGAAGTATCTTATCCTTTTTAAGGCCGTCAGCTTCTATCTGAGCCTCTTTTAATATGGTAGAAGCCTGTTTCTTCACACTCTTCAATACAGACGAGGCACGCCTCTTTTCTATCAGTTTAGCGATTAGATAGCCTGCTATCAGTGCTAATATTCCTACAATAGTTGTTTCCATGTCTAAATTTATATAAATAAAAAAAGCCTACATTAGCCCGGGTTTATAAAACTCCGATTAAACAAGTTTAGGATTAACTAAGTGATCAAGTATCCGCGTGGACGGCACGCTTTAACACTTAAGACTCATCCTTTTTAATTGGATAGTGTTGAGTTTTTCAAACAAATAACTAATGTAGGCAGTATTGTTATATTTTAAGAACTTATTTTAAATGAGCAGCCAATTCTTCATTGATACCCATCAATTTATTTTCAACATTTTTTATTTCTAAGTCACTGTAAATACTCTTTAATTCCTCTGCACTTGCAAACTGTAAAGCACACATGGCCAGTACATCTTGCTTATCTCTTACTTCGTAACTCTGTTCAAACTTTTTTATCAGGTCATTGATCTTCTTAACAGCTTTCCGCACTCCTTCTTCTTCCTGTTCACTCTTTATAGTTAAGGGATATACCCTGTTTCCAATAGTTACTTTTATTTTTAATTTATCATCCATCTTACATCATTCGCTTAATTGTGCTATACATTTATCAATTTCACGAATTAGAGTATTTATTTTGAGCTTAGTAAAATGTACATCTTCTTTGCTGCCTACAATTGCATTAGCAACTTTTAACGATTCGTATTTATCTTTTAAATCATTAATATAACCTTCCTGATCTGTGATCTGTGATATCAAATTCTTATTCTGCTGCTTTAATGAAATATTCTCTTTAATTAAAGTTTCATTTTTCAACAGCAATTCAGATACATTAGATTCAAGCAGATCAACTATTTGTGATAGATTATTCATCAATTCAAAGAATCATACATTTGCAACAAATTTAACACAGATTAAACAATAAAACAACTCTTTTATTAAATAATCAGCGATTTAAAGGTAACAAACTAATGCCTAACAGGTTAAAAAAATTATTTTTTTGTATGGGCTCTTATTATTACTTTAGCACACTATGAAAAATATATGGTTGTTTTTGTTATTTTTATTGGTGAGTAATCCGGGATTTTCACAAAAAAAATACCCTACGGATTATTTTATCAATCCCATGAAAATCCCATTGGTTTTATCAGGGTCATTTGGCGAGCTGAGAAGCAATCACTTTCATGCCGGTCTTGATATTAAAACGCAGCAAGCTACCGGTTTAAAGGTCGTTGCTGCTGCAGATGGCTACGTCTCAAGAATCAAGGTTTCTCTATGGGGATACGGAAAAGCAATCTATGTAACTCACCCTAACGGTTACACAACAGTATATGGTCATTTAAAAAAGTTTGCTCCTAAAATTGAGGCCTATGTTAAAAAAAAGCAATATGAAAAGAAAAGTTTTATTATTCAGCTCTACCCCAAAAGTTCAGAACTGAAGATGAAAAAAGGAGAACAAATAGCCTACAGTGGTAATTCGGGAAGTTCGGGAGGCCCTCATTTACATTTTGAGGTTAGAGATGTTAAGGCAAATCCTATCAATCCTATGCTTTTCGGAATTGATATCCCTGATCACAAAAAACCCAGAATTATCAATGCGGTAGCCTATGCTAAAAATGATACATCACAGGTAAATCAGTCGGCAAATCATATCGACCTGATCCTCAAACAGCAAAAAAACGGCGATTATCTGGCCAATAAGATCTATGCCTACGGTAAAATTGGAGTTGGAGTAAATTCTACCGATAAGATGGATGGTGCGCTAAATAACAATGGCTTGTACAACCTCGTTATGGAAGTCAATGGAAAAAAGGTTTTTGGTTATACGGTAGAAACCTTTTCATTTGCCGAATCAAGATATATCAACGATTTTATAGATTATAGCCGCTATATTAAAAAGCAACAGCGCATTCAAAAATGTTTTGTAGAGCCAAACAACAAACTTAGTATTTATAACAATCTGGTAAACAGAGGCTTTATAAATATAAAAGACAGTTTGGAATACCGTATCAAAATTACAGCCAGAGATTTTAAAGGAAATAAAACCAATTTAGTCATTCCTGTCCAGGGGAAAAAAGACAGTATTCTTTACCCCAAAAAGATTAAAAAAACACCTGATTATTTCTGGACAAATAAAACCAATATCATTAAGGACAGTATGATCACAGCTGTTTTTCCTAAGAATATCTTTTATGAAAATTTTTATTTCGATTATAAATTTAAAGATGGTATAGCTTATCTTCATAATCCCACGGTTCCGGTTCATAAAAATTTTAGCCTGTATTTTAATGTTTCTAAATATCCTTCCGACAAGATCAAACACATGTACATCGCCCGGAAAAACAGTACCGGAAGGTATTATTACAATACAACACATCATAAAGATAATCAATTATATACTTATACAAAGACTTTAGGAAACTATACATTAGTTACTGATTATGAGAAACCTAAAATTTTTCCTCATAATTTTAAAAATAATCAGAATCTGGATAAAAAGAATTACCTTATCGTACGTATTTCTGATAAAGGCTCTGGAATAAAATCTTACAGAGGTGAGATTGACGGCAAGTGGATCTTGATGGAATACGATCCTAAAAACAGTAAACTGGTTTATAATTTTAACGATTACAAATTTGATAATACCGAGCATACTTTAAAAGTGGTTGTTACCGATAATGTAAATAACAAAACAACTTATACCGCTCATTT
The DNA here is from genome assembly GCA_024762795.1 of Flavobacteriaceae bacterium. Taxonomy (GTDB): domain Bacteria; phylum Bacteroidota; class Bacteroidia; order Flavobacteriales; family Flavobacteriaceae; genus Namhaeicola. Next base: position 4,229 of record JANTGS010000037.1, read on the forward strand.
TACTAAAAAATTCAAACCTTGAAAAGAAGGCAGTTTTTACCCCTGATCCTTTTACTCCTATTTGAGATTACTTCAGCTCAAACTGCTGTGATCAAAGGTTATGTTAAAAATACATCCGGAGAATTTATAGAAAATGTTTCTGTAACAAACGGAAAAAACGGAACAGCCACCGATAAAAACGGGTTTTACTCTTTAAAAGTCCCTGCAGATGTTAAGACCAGTATAGTTTACCGACACTTATCCTACCAAACCTATCAAAGAAACTTTAGAATTCCATCCCGAAGAACACTAAATTTTTCACCCATACTCCAGCCAAAAACTGAAGAGATCAAAGAAGTTATTGTTAAAAACGAGAAAGAAAAGGCTGAAGGAATCACAAACATAAAAACTGAACAGATTAAAAAAATACCCAGTGCCAATCAGGGAGTTGAAGGGATCTTAAAAAGTCTGCCCGGTGTAAATTTTAACAATGAACTGAGCACACAATACAATGTGCGAGGAGGTAATTTTGATGAGAATCTGGTCTATGTAAACGGTATTGAGGTCTATCGTCCGTTTCTGATACGATCAGGCCAGCAGGAGGGTCTCAGCTTTGTTAATCCGGATATGACCCAAAAGGTAAGTTTTTCAGCCGGCGGATTTCAATCAAAATACGGCGACAAAATGTCGTCTGTATTAGATATAACCTACAAAACTCCAAATCAGTTTGCAGCAAGACTCGAAGCCAGCCTTTTAGGAGCAGCTGCCACTGTGGAAGGAACAGCTGCAAAAGATAAATTACACGCCATGATCGGGATGCGGTACAGAAACAACAGCCTGTTTGTAAACTCAAAAGATACCGAAACGAATTTTAACCCAAGTTTTACTGATGTACAGACATTTATATCCTATCAATTCAATGATAAGTTTATATTAGAATTTCTGGGTAATTATGCTAAAAACAGATATGATTTCACACCGATAACCCGCAAAACGAACTTCGGATCGGTATTTGACCCCAAGGTGCTGGTAGTACATTACGAGGGAAATGAGAACGATGAATACCAAACACTCTTCGGGGCTTTAAAAGGTATTTATATACCTAATGACCGGATGACCCTATCTTTGACTACCTCTATTTACAACACCCGGGAAAAAGAATATTATGACATTCTTGCTGCTTACGGACTGGGTAATGTGAACAATGATCTGGGATCTGATGATTTCGGAGCACCGGAATTTATTCAGGGAATTGGCTCTCAACTGGATCATGCAAGAAATAACCTCGATGCAAACATCAGTAATGTTGCTTTAAAATTTGATTATAAGCTTGATAACAATCTTTTTGAAGCCGGAATTAAATTTCAGACAGAAGATATCAAGGACAGGATCAATGAATGGCAGGTAATCGATTCGGCAGGCTTTTCCGTCAGGCCACCTTACCTCTACCCTAAGAATGATGAACCTTATGAATCTTATACGGGCCCCATTATACCGTACACCCGGGTAAAAGCTGAAAATTCAGTTAATACCAATCGTATTACGGGATTTGCCCAATGGAGTAAAAAGACCTTTATCAATGATCATACAATATGGTTTAATCTAGGGGTAAGATCTCAGTACTGGAGTATCAGCTCAAAGGATTTTAAAACAGAAAATCAAGTGATCATTAGTCCGAGAGCACAATTTTCTATCAAACCCGACTGGGGCAAGGATATGATCTTCAGGCTATCCGGAGGATATTATACTCAACCACCTTTTTACAGGGAACTTCGGGATTCTTTAGGTATTGTACATCCTGAAGTTAAAGCCCAGAAATCCCTTCATTTTGTATTGGGTAACGATTACAGTTTTAAAATGTGGGGACGACCATTCAAACTCACCACCGAAGCTTATTACAAATACCTAACTGATGTTAACCCTTTTACCATTGACAACGTAAGGATAAGATATCGTGCCAGAAACAATGCTGTAGCCTATGCTACCGGCTTTGATCTACGCTGGTATGGAGAATTCGTTCCCGGCACAGAATCCTGGTTCAGTTTCGGATATTTGCTTACCAAAGAAAATATTGATCACAGAGGGTACATTTCCCGTCCAACCGATCAACGATTAAAATTTGCCATACTATTTCAGGATTATGTACCCAATGTACCTAAGTTAAGAATGTATCTGAATATGGTTTACAATACAGGTGTTCCGGGAGGCTCTCCCTCCTATGCCGACCCATATCAGTATCAATACCGTTTAAAAGATTATTTCCGGTCGGATATAGGTCTCTCTTATATATTTGTTGATCTTAACAATCCTTCAAACCAACAATGGCTTAGAAAGTTTAAAGAATTATCTACCGGTATTGAGCTATTTAATATGTTCGATGCAAAAAATTCTATTACCAATACCTGGGTAAGGGATATTTCCTCTAACCGTATGCTGGCAGTTCCTAATTATCTTAGCGGCAGGGTATTGAATGTAAAAGTGGCCATGCGTTTTTAGAAATAAGAACGCTATAATGATTCAGTAATTACTAAACATCCTATTGCACCTGTTGTTATCCTGAGTTGTGTGGCATATATAAAAAATAAAATGTTTAACTAAGTATAGGAAAAACAAAATTATGGTAGGAAACACAATAATAATCATAATGCTTTTTGTAATTGGAATTCAAGTAATTATGCTTCAAATAAAACAAGACAAAAGGCATAAAGTAACAATGGAAACCTTTAAAAAGAATTGAAGAAAAACTTAAAAATGGAATTAAATATGACAATCAAGAACAAATTTAAATTGTATCTAACAATTGCAATCATCTTTTTCATTCTTTCGGGCATTATTTTCATCTTTGCTGACGGATTAAGAAGATGGTATAGTGGTGGTTTCTTTTTAACTATGGGGGTAATAGCTATTTCTAAAGCAATATATGAGTATCGTAAAACAAAATGACACATTCAATAAGTGACAATCAAGTGTATTTTTTAAGTTGAAATGGAAAAAGAAAACATCAAGCGCAGACACGATAAATATGCACCGTTCTGGGCATTAGCACTCATTGTTCTTGGAGGAATAGGATTAGCGACAGTCTGGATTGATTTGGGATCTTTCTGGAAGGGGTATGTGCTGGATATGACCGGACCAGCATGGAATTATATTTTATTTAGAGGATTATACACTGAGTATGCGGACAATTTTTGGACACGATTTTTTACACCTAACAGAACTTTAATAATATTCCTAATAGTTTGTTTTGGTATTGAAACTTTGCAGTATTTTAAGATTTATAACTCAACTTTCGACTTATGGGATTTGCTCGCCTATATTTCAATTCTTGTTCCATTATATTTTATTGACAGTGGAATATATAGAAAAACTAAGAAATACGCCACACAACAAAAAATATAGTGCATGCCGCAATTGATTGTAAATATGAGAGTTAGTTCACAAAATAAAGATTGTTATTGTTTTTATTATGGGTTACCAGTCAGTAGCTACATTTAACCGGGCATTTAAAAAAGAGAAAGGTAAAACTCCCAGTGAATATGCAAGAGTAGTGAATAAACCCAGTGCCCAATAAATTGTATGTGGTAGGTGGGGTTTTAGCGGTTTAACAAGCCAGAACTTTCGCCCACTTTCATGAGGGTCTGACAAGCTTTCCTTTCGAATTCGCGCCTGACCACATACAAGCGAACATTCCTAACATAATCACCGTATCACTGATTTACCGTACCACCCCCATCACTGCATCACCCTATCACCCCGCCTACGGCCGGCAGGCGCATCAACAAACCCCTTTTATTCCTCTTTAAGCATCTTTTTATACTTATCGAGATTTTCTTTGGTTTTACCATCGAGTTCGGGTTCCTCAATATCTTTATAGGTTTTGAGTTTATCCAGTATGATCTTAGCAACCAGTAAACGTGCTGAAGGCTTATCGTCTGCCGGAATAATATACCAGGGTGCATGGGGTTTGGAAGTTCTGTTCAGCATATCCTCATAACAATACATGTATTGATCCCACAGCTCGCGCTCCTTCAGATCTCCTGCCGAGAATTTCCAGTTCTTCTCTTCAAGGTCAAGTCGCCTTAACAAACGGTTCTTTTGTTCTCCTTTTGAAAGATTTAAAAAGAATTTAAAAATGATCATTCCATTCTCAGCCCAATACGATTCAAATTCATTGATATGTTCCATCCTGCGATGGTAAAATTCATCATTGATCTTACTCACATCGTCAATACCCGGTATATTCTCTCCCAAAATATATTCGGGATGTACCCGTGTAACAAGAACGTTCTCATAATGCGTACGGTTAAAGATCCCAAACCTGCCTCGAGGTGGAAGTCGTAAATAATGTCTCCACATAAAATCATGGTTCAACTCAGCTTCTGAAGGCGTTTTAAAACTGGAAACATTGATTCCCCTTGTATTAAAACTTTTAAAAACCTCACGGATTAGACTGTCTTTGCCGGCGGTATCCATTCCCTGAAAACAGATCAGAACGCTGTATTTTCCATGGGCATACATCGTATTCTGAATTTTAGCAATTTTCTTACGTACTTTTTTTAGTTGCTTTTTGGCATCCTCATAAACTTCTTTGGTTTCAATTCCTTTTAATTTAATCTCCCCGGATACCTTGTATTTTTCTTCTTCCATCTTAACTATATTATCAATTCTATTTTTTAACCTACACTGATCATCCATTGAATACCGAATTTATCGGTGAGCATTCCAAATTTACCTCCCCAAAAGGTATCTTCCAAAGGCATAGAGATCTTTCCGCCATCACTTAAAGCATTGAAAATAGCTGTTGCTTTTTTAAGCTCCTCTCTAAATTCAAGACTCATTGAAAAGTTGTTTCCCTTTGAATAGTGATCCGACATATTATCTGAAGCCATAATAAGCACATCCCCGGCAATAAGTTTGGAATGCATTATTTTATCGGCGTGTTCCGGATTATATTTCATCTGTGCGGCCCCCTCTTTATAAGTTTTTAGCATTTCTATCTTTCCATTAAGTACCTTTTCGTAAAAAGTTATAGCTTCTTTACAATTCCCATTGAACATGAGATAAACATTTAATTTCATAATTTCAGGTTTTCTTAAACTTTGTCACTAAATTTATGAAATATTTAATTCTAAAAAAAATACCATGAAAAATATTGTGGTACTCAGCGGAGCCGGAGTAAGTGCCGAAAGCGGTATCAAAACCTTTAGAGATTCCGGAGGTTTATGGGAAGGACATGATGTTATGGAAGTAGCTTCTCCTTATGGATGGAACAAAAACCCTGAGCTTGTGCTCGATTTTTACAACAAAAGAAGAAGGCAATTGCTTGAAGTTAAGCCTAACAAAGCGCATCAACTACTGGCTGAACTGGAAAAATTTTATAAAGTAAATATCATTACACAAAATGTAGATGATCTGCATGAAAGAGCCGGCTCAACCCATGTATTGCATCTTCATGGCGAATTATTCAAAGTGAGAAGCACAGAAGATGATGATCTGGTATACGAATGGAAGAAAGACCTGAAACTGGGAGACGAATGTAAGTTCGGGAGTCAGCTGAGGCCGCATATTGTTTGGTTTGGAGAGCCGGTACCCATGCTGGAAAAAGGAATTGAGATTGCCCGAAAGGCAGATATCTTTATTGTAATTGGAACATCGATGCAGGTTTATCCGGCCGCCGGCCTGATACAATACACCCCTCGTGGAATTCCTTTATATTATATTGATCCAGATCCGTCAACATCTTTTTCTCACTATCATCAGGTAAACATTATTGATAAAATTGCATCGGAAGGCATGGAAAAGCTCTTTGGGAAATTAACTACCACCTGATTAATTTCTTATTTAAAATAACAGGTAACCCATATATTTAATTTACTTTTGCCTCTAAAATCTGGCAGGTGAAAGAACAAACAAAAGGTTACATTTTAGCATTTATTTCGGTACTGGCTGTATCAAATGTTTACATCTTCAGTAAAGCTGCGCTGAACGAAGTATCTTTGGCACAATTTGGTTTCTATTGGTTTGGTTTTGGTATTATCTGGATCGGAATCTATGCCATTAAAAAGAAAGCTTTTGCTATTTTTAAAGACTTTGACAGATATACTTATCTTAAGTTTTTTATTTTAGGAAGTGTTGAACTGGTTGCCACTACATTTTTCTTTAAAGCCATCCATACTATTCCAAACCCGGCCATTACTTCCTTTTTAGGTAATATTTCTCCGGTCTTCGTATTAACGCTCAGTTTTTTCTTTTTAAAGGAACGTTTGAATAAACTGGAATTACTTGGAGTTTTTCTGGCTTTAACAGGTGCTTTTATCATTGGTTACAAAGGGGGTACCAATCTTAAAACCATGTTTATCGATGGTACCCAATATATTATTATCTATACATTGCTTTTTGCCACAGTTTCAGTTATATCAAAGAAATATATTCACTCCTTATCGCCCATCCTGATAGCCTTAAACAGAACCTTCTTTTTGCTGTCCTTCTCAACCATCATGATGTTTGTACAGGATCAGAGCTTTATTGTATCTGCTTCGGCTTTTAAAAATTTATTTTTCGGCTCGATATTAGGGCCTTTTCTTACAGTAATTACCGGACTTCTATCATTACAGTATATAGATCTATCAAAGAAATCAATAATCTCAAGTACAAAATCACTTTTTGTACTCCTTGGGGCTTTTCTTTATTTTGGCCAATTTCCGAAGATCTATGAAATATTCGGAGGAATCCTCTCTATTTTAGGGGTTTTACTGATTATTTTCGGAAAAATGAAAATAAAAAAAAAGTCAGCTCCAATTAATTAAATTATAATTTTTTAACTTCGCAAACTCTTAAGAAATATCATTTTATGGAAATCAGAACAAGCAATCCCTGGCATACAGTAAACATCGGAACAGAAGCTCCGGATACTATCAACGGAATCATTGAAATACCACGGGGAACAAGGGCAAAGTATGAACTGGATAAAGACAGTGGTTTACTTAAACTAGACCGGGTACTTTATGCTTCAATGTATTATCCTGCCAATTACGGCTTTATCCCTAAAACCTATTGTGATGATGGTGACCCGCTGGATATTCTGGTTCTGTCACAAATCACTATTGTACCTATGTGTATCGTTTCTGCCAAAGTGATCGGTGTGATGCGTATGCTGGATCAGGGAGAACATGACGATAAAATTATCGCCGTGGCCGAAAATGATATGAGTGTAAACCATTTTAATGATATCTCTGAATTACCGGATCATTTTATCATTGAATTGCGTAACTTCTTTGAAGATTATAAAAAACTTGAAAAGAAAACTGTTGAGGTAAAAGAATTTCAAAGTGCTGAACTCGCCCGTGAAATTGTGAGACAAAGTATTTACGATTATAAAGACCTGATTATTGACCGATTAAAGATCTAACAAAAGCTTTTCCGGATTTATCTTAAAGATCCTATTTTTCAGCGGTTTACTGAGTATCTGTTTTGGTGAAACAGTAATGCTGTGATACAGTGAAACAGTAATGCTGTGATACAGTGAAACAGTGATGCTGTGATGCGGTGATGAAGTGATAGAGGGGTTTAAGGATATATTTCTAATTTAGAATTGATCAGCTAAAGAATTACCGGGTAGTTTTAAGCCTGATTATTGAATTACCCGGTGAGTTTAAATCTTAAATTCTGATTTTTAATCACTATTAACCGATAAACTTTAATATGTATATCACCAACAATCAATTTTCGCCTCTTATCCTAAAGGATGAATTGATTGCCAATGATTTACTTCCCTACCTACCGCTAAGCAGGCTTTAGGACGAGAGTTATTTTGCAGTACTAAAAAAATAACAAATCTTTTAGGATTGTTTTCTCTTTTGATCATCGATAAACTGCTGCTGATAAAAAGAGTTTTTTATCGAATCCATTTCTTTAAAAAGATCCTCCATCCTCATCATGTTATTTTTAAATCTGTTCATAAAGAAATCATTTTTATAAAAATCATACTGCATCAATGAATCCTCAAAGAAAAGATCATTAAAAAAAGGTTCCTCTGAAAACTTATACTGCTGATTTAAATGTTGCCTGAAATTAGCCAGGATACTGTCTCTCACAGCTGTATCATCAATATTTGAATATACGTAAGTATAGGTTGAATCATACCTGATCAGGTTTCCATTCTTATCGTATTCTTTGTTTACCTTTACATTAGTTTTCGGTTCGATGTTCGACACCTCTTTTTGATGATCTTTTTTCTGTCCGCTGCAACTGCTTAAACTCAAAGAAAGCATCATTGCAAAAATTATTGATCTTTTCATAATGCTGTTATTTTAATTAAACTTTCTTTCAACTAACTTATCTCTGTATCAAAGCATTAAATGCAAATCAAAATTTATTCCACAGCCATAAAAATGTCATTTTGACAGATTACCTCTGCTCTTTTTCAGATCTGAGTAATTTATTCCCAACAACACATTCCAAACAAAGGTGTTTATCACAATATTCATGTTTTAACTGAAGTAATGCCTGAGTTCTAAGTGCATTTCCGGCAGCAATGCCAAAAGAGGAGAATTTATCGGTAATACTATTCTTTTCCGGTTTCAATTCCTGAATGAATTGCAATATCTTAATGTTATCCAGTTTACCCTGTGTTTTATGATATTGAAAGATCAACGGAAAAACAGTGTTGATCAGTAAAAGATCTATAAACGACCGACTTACTTTCTTTATATACTTCTTTGAAGGAGAATTAAAGCTATAGTGATCCTGCCAAAAACAGGAAGCTTCTACTGAAAACAGGTGATAAAAATCGTTTACATTTTCTACTTCAAGGATCTTTGAGAACAGATTCTTGTGCTTAAAATATAATTGTGCAAGCTGTGCAATTCTAAGAGTAGGAAAATTAACAGGCCTCAGCCTAAAGAACATAAATTGCTTATTTTCTACGGGTTGTAAATGATATTTTGTTCTAAGAAAATCATATTCTTTTTTCAGAATGTTAAAATATTGACCTTCTGTATTTTTTTCTAAAAATCCGGCCTGACCGAAAAGTAAAGCTTCTATCTTAACAAGCTCATGCTGCAGGGATCTTAAAACATTAAAATCAAAAGACCCGGCCAATGTTAAAAATGCCTCCCCATTAACTTTGAGTCCGAAATTCTTAGAAAGCAATTGAAAAAGAACAGCTTCCCAGTCATTTTTAGTTTTTTTAAGCAATCCGGATATGAATTCTGAACGTTTACACAAACGCTCCACATACAAACGTTCTAGCCAATTATCCAGGACAAAAGAATCTATATTCCCTATCTCATTTTCACATGAAATAAAACTTATAGGTTTTAAAAAGAGATTCCGATAGTTCTTTAACAATTGGCTATCCACATAATTTTTAATTTCCAGTGCCGGGATCGTGTTGTTTGTAGCTCTGTAAATTTCAGTATCATGTTGCCATACCACATGCAGGATCACATTATCATAAGCTGTATCTTCCTCATGATGATGTATATACCAATCAGAGGATTTTAAATGTATCTCAATATTCCCCGCCCAGGTTTGTCCTCCAATGATCAGCTTTGCATTAAAAAAATCAGGACCGGAATTTAAATTGTGTTCTCCCGGATTCAGAATTGTAACCTCTAAACCCTCGGTAGTTTGCAACTGATTTAGACTTAAATATTTATGTTTCCATAAATAATGCAAAAAATCTTCATTTATCTTCATAAGATCATTTTTTATTTAATGACCTTATTTAAGAAAAGTTAACATCAAATTGATTCTTTTTCCACCGGAACCGGTTTTTTGATCTCAGCCAATAGTTTAGTTTTCCAGTTTTTCCACTGGTATTTCTTAGAGAAAATCCAGATTACAACAGGATAAACCACCAGTACCGGAAAGAAGGTCTCAAAACCTGCCGAGGGTTCAGAAACATCTACCCAAAGGGCATCGGTTTGAAATACCATCCAGTCGGAAGTGACAAGAACTGCAGCAACAATATTATTGGCCGCATGCATACCCAGAGCGAGTTCTGTACCGTCATCCATCAGAGTAACAATACCAAATAACAGTCCGGTTGCCACATAATAGATCAGGATTACACTACCCAGTTTTTGTACTTCCGGGTTAAAATAATGTAACATACCAAATATCACAGAAGTGATGATCAAAGGATAGATCGCATTTTTGAACAAAGTACCGAAACCCTGCATCAGATATCCCCTGAACAACAATTCTTCAAAACTGGTCTGAATGGGTAAAAACAGAAAAGAGATCACAACAAGGATCAAAAATGGAAGCGGTTTAAAATTCCATACAAAGGATTCAGGTTCGGATATATAATCCATACTGATTGAGATCAGTGATATTATGATCCAGATACCAAAGGCATAGGCAAATCTTTTCCAGTCGATCTTTTTACGTGCAGTTACCAATGAGGTTAACGTACGTTTATGAATATATTTTACACCTATTAGCAGAGAAAAAAGTGCAAAAGCAAAGGTCAGGATCATAACAAAAAGGTATAAATTAGAATTGATCCCCATGGTAGCAAAAGCATTTTCAGCTCCGTCCATAAAATCACCATAGCTACCGGCATGATAGTAAGCTACAGCCACAAGCGGAATGATCCCGATGATCTGCCAGCCTACAAAAACCAGTGCCAGAGTAGCAAAATAATAAATAAGATCATTTCTGCCTTTATAGGCTTGTTCGATAAAATTCATTTTTTTAAATTTAAAATTTAAGGTTCTTTATATCCCACGATTGATTGGTGTAATAAAGATGTCCGTTTTGTACTTTAAGCGGCGCCTGTAAATTATTGGTAAACAAACTACCGGTACCCAGTCCCTGCGGCATTTTATTATGTAAAGTATAAGTAAATTGTGAAATAGCATTTAGACCTATGTTACTTTCCAACGCAGAAGTGATCCACCAGCCAATTTTTTGCTTTTTTGCCAGATCGATCCAGGTATTACTTCCCTGAAAGCCTCCTATCAGCCCCGGTTTTAAAATAATATACTGAGGCCTGATTTGCTCTAATAGCTCTTCTTTTTTATGATTATCAATTATTCCTATCAATTCTTCATCCAGGGCGATAGGGAGCGGTGTCTTTTCACATAGTCCTGCCATTTTATCTATCTGACCTGCCTTGATAGGTTGTTCGATGGAATGCAGATCAAAATCCGATAAACGTTTTAACTTTTCCAGTGCTTCATCAGGATGAAAGGCCCCGTTGGCATCCACACGAATCTCAACATCCTCTGCAGAAAAATCTTTTCTGATAAATTTTAAAAGTTCGAGTTCACTTTGAAAATCGATGGCTCCTATCTTTAATTTGATCACATCAAAACCCTGTTTCAGTTTTTGTTTGATCTGATTGAGCATAAACTGCTTCTCCCCCATCCAGATCAGCCCGTTGATCTTTATTCCGGATCCTCCTGCAGTAAAATCAGATGGAAAAAGTTCAAAAACAGATTCGCTTTTTAAAGATAACAACGCCTGTTCGAGTCCAAACTGTATTGAAGGGTATTCTTTCAGCTCCTCCAACAATTCTTTCTTATCTTTATGAATATGAGCACACAACCATTTTAGCTTTTTTTCATAATCAGGATTGTCATCATAACTCAAGCCCCTAAAAACAGCGCATTCTCCTATACCAATTTTATAATTCTCTGTTAATCTTAAAAAAAAGGTTTCTTTAATTCTTAAAACGCCACGGGAGGTGCCTGCAGGTTGTTTAAAGATTAAATTATATCTGATAAAGCTCGCTTCTAAAGCCATTAAACTCTTGTGAATTAGATTTTTGTTAGCAGGTCTAAAAATAGATAAAAAAGCTTAAAATATGCTAAAATAGATTAAGGATTATTTTTAATTCCGGTAAGGCTTATTAACCATTGGATCAATGGAAAAGCGAATTGTTGATTTAAAATATTAAACTGAGTGTCAACCTTATTTATGAATGGACAAATTGCTTTGATAATTACCCAATAAGCATTTTATAAAAGGTATTAAACCTCAGGGCAAACCTTGAACCCTTTAATAGGAATCTACACTTGAGTCGAGGTGCCTGCCACGCCGGCAAGGCGGGTTAAACCAAGATCCCGCCAGAAAAAAGCGGGATTAGTTCGACTAACTAAAAAATTGAAATTAATTTTTTAGAGTCTCACTAATAAAAGTTAATGCTCAAACTGTCAAAATTTAAAGCAAAATGATTATTTTTGGCCACTGAATTTCTTTTTTTAAAGATTTCTTTATTTAAAGCTATTTTTTCAGCCTTCAAATAGCCCCCGTAGTTCAACGGATAGAATAAGAGTTTCCTAAACTTTAGATCCAAGTTCGATTCTTGGCGGGGGTACTTTACTGATTTATTAAAATGATCTTCAGCACATTAAAAGTTTAGCCTCATTAACAAGATCCAACCCATGAGATCATTACCTTTTACTTTAAGTATCTTTCTTTTATTTTTAATCAATGAAAACATCAAAGCCCAGGATCTGCCGCAAATTAAATCCTCTGAGCCTTTTTGTATTGGAAAAACCCTGACGATCCATTCTAAAATACTTAATGAAGATCGTATTTTAAATATTTATCTTCCCAACAGTTATAACCCTGATTCTGTAAAAACATACCCAGTGATCTATCTGCTGGACGGATCCAGAGATGAGGATTTTATCCATATTTCCGGACTCGTTCAATTTGGTTCATTTTCATGGATTAATATGATCCCGGAAACCATTGTAGTGGGCATTGCTAATATCGACCGTAAACGGGATTATACCTTTAAAACCCATGTAAAAGAGCATATCAAACAGTTTCCAACCTCAGGAAAATCAGCATTATTTATCGATTTTATAGAATCAGAATTACAAGCTTTCATCAAAAGTAATTTTAAGGTCAATGGTACAAAAACTCTGATTGGACAATCATTAGGGGGCTTGCTGGCCACCGAGATCCTTTTTAAAAGACCTTATCTTTTTAACAATTATATCATTGTGAGTCCGAGTCTTTGGTGGGGCAATGAATCTCTTTACAAATACAAGCCCAAACCTTATCAAGATTATAAATCAGTTTATATAGCTGTAGGGAAAGAAGGAGAGATCATGGAGCGTGAGGCGAAAGAATTGTTTCAAAAACTTAATGCCAAAAAAAAGGACAATACCACACTCTACTTTCAGTTTCTTGAAAATCAAAATCATGGTGACGCCCTGCACCTTGCTGTTTATCACGCTTTTGAAAAATTATTTTCGGTAAAAAAAGATTAAATTTACCTCCGTTAAAAAAAATTTATGAAAGAAATAGAAAACATTCATGAATTCAGAGAATGGCTCAATGAGGGAGTACCGCATGAAGCAGCAGTAAAAGAACTTGACCTTACCTCCTATGAGGATACTATTTTTAAACATAATTTCAATGGTTGCCTTTTTTTAGGTTGTGACCTGAGCAATCATTCGGCAGGATATATCAGTTGTAACGGAGGGATGGTGATTTCTAACCGAAAAGATGTTCTATTTGAAGTATTCCGTGCCAAACTGTATTCACCAGAGGAATTGTTTAAAGGATTCGATCTGAAAAACAAAGAAGGTTATAAATGCACTTACGACTATAAAATTTATGAAGATTATATCCGCTCAGGGATGGAAACTACTACCTCTATTCTTGTATCATTAACCCGTCGATTACACGATCACAGCATTACTGATGCTCTACAGGAAATTATTGAAGGCCGCAAAGTTGTTGCCATTATGGGAGGACATTCTATGGAAAGAAAAGATCCTTATTATCTTACCATTGCAAAAATATCGAGAGTTCTGACCCGGAAAGGTTTTTTGATGGTAAGTGGCGGCGGTCCCGGTGCTATGGAAGCGACTCATGTAGGAGCTTATTTTGCAGCACGAACAGAAAAAGAAATGGAAAATGCCATCGATGAGATGAAAATTCGCCCCAAAGGAGCTGCCAATGGCAAAGAATATGCCGATCAGGACTGGCTGCACAGAGCTTGGCGGGTATTGGAGAAATATCCTATTCCCAAAGGAAAGGAAAAAGAGTCGATGAGTGTAGGCATACCTACCTGGTTATACGGCCATGAACCCCCAACGGTTTTCGCTACTCATATAGCCAAATATTTTGCTAACAGCATCCGTGAAGACGGACTGGTTACCATTGCCAGACATGGTATTATATTTGCTCCGGGCAGTGCGGGAACCACTCAGGAAATCTTTCAGGATGCTACACAAAATCATTATGCACCTTATAATACCATAGCTTCTGTAAAAAAATATATTTCTCCGATGATCCTTTTCGGAGTGGATCACTGGACAAAAAAAAGACCTTTATGGACTTTTATGCAGGAAATCTCAAAAGGTCAGCCCTGTGCCGAATTGATTTACTTAACCGAAGATGCCGGTGAAGTAGTTGAAAAAATAGTTTCTTATGATCCGGAAAAACATGCTTATCCGAGATAGTATTGTAAAGGAATCCATTTTGTTTATATGACTAAAACTACTCCCGTGAATGTAAAGCAATTCTATTGCCTTCTGAATCTAAAAAAAGTCCCATATACCCCACATCCTCTGATATAAGCTTTTTTTCTATAAGTACTTTCCCTCCGGCAGCTTCAATCCTGTTTAATTCTTTAGTAAGTTCTTTACAGGAAAAATAGATCAGTACCCCATCAACAGAAGGAGTATAGAGTCCTTCTTTTTTAATCAAGGCACCTCCTGCACCCTTTGCTTCCGGATCCTCTGCAAATGGGAAAAAACCCATCATTTCTCCACCAAATTCCATAACATTGATCTCTACATCAAAAACATTTTCATAAAACTTTTTAGCCCGGTCCATATCCGTTACAGGAATTTCAAACCAACCTACCATATTCGTTTTTCTCATAAGATTATTTTTAGATTAAACTTTTGTTCTGTTTTCTACACCTTAATATATTTATAATGTAATAGTTAATATAGCAAACTAAAACATTTTTCACTTAAAAAGCTGTTTGTTGTTTAATTGTTTGTTATTCTGTGTTGAAATTAAACGATTTAAAAATTAAATGATTGAAAAATCAATTCGTTGATACATGAGCATTGAACATCCCTGATAAAGGTGTTGACCTGAGCAGGTAGGTAATGATCTCCTATAATGTAAAACTTTTAAGCCCTTATTATATTTTCCTTATCAAATTATTTTTGTAAATCTATTCTACAAGCCTCGTAGAGGCTAACTATTTATAAAACACTATGATATAAAAACAATAGCACCTCCGTAGGAGCGTCCTGTCCTTTTCAATCCTTAAAACGATATTTATCATAATACTACATGGGATCAATCAGACCGCTCCTACGGAGCAATTTTCTGTAAGGTTAATTATTTCTAGGAATATACAGGCTCCTAAGGAGCCCTATTCGTTTATTCTGTAATGATGATTATATGAGATGAAAGCTTATGACATAATTTGACCTTAGAATTTAAACTTTCGACTCCTGCCTCGCCTGTTTCTCAGCAAGGTAAACCTGCCTTACAGCAATACAATCCGGCGGGCTCAACTTAACTTTTAACTTTTGACCTTCGACTTTAGACTTTTGACTTCTGTCTCGCCGGCAAGGCGGGTTCGACCTTTGACTTTAGACCTTCGACTAATACCCCTCGGTAAGTTGCTGAAGTTTAACCTTTTCTTTTAATTTGATCTTTTTACCTGAGAGAATGATATAACCTCCTTTTTTAAAATCTGAAAGTAACCTGATTGTTGACTCTGTAGCCGTACCAATGGCATTGGCAATTTCTTCACGGGTAAGGGTAACTGCAATATAGCCTTCATTATCTACTCCAAAAATCTTTTCAAAGAACAATAAAGATTCCGCAAGTCTTTCTCTAACATTCTTTTGAGCCATATTGGCTATCGATGAATTTGCATCATCAAGATCACGTGCAAGTGCCTTGGTAATTTGTAACGAAAACTCAGTATTTTTTTTAAACAACTCAAGGACATCCTGCTTTGGAATAAAACATACATCCATTTCCTCCAGTGCAGTAACGGTTAAATGAGCCACACTGTTACTTATAATAGAGCGATGCCCTACCAGTTCTCCTTTACTGATAAAACGAACAATCTGTTCTTTACCGTTAGGAGCCAGTTTCGTAAGCTTACATTTGCCGTTTCGCAAACAATAAATACCTTTTAAGGAAGCGCCTTCGCTAAAAATTACTTCACCGCGCTTCACATGAATGGGAATCTTATGCTTGGAAATATTTGAAATATCATCTGATGATATGGAACCGAGCGAATTAAGTTCTCTGATGATACAACTTTCACAATTATGTTGCATTTCCATAATTTATATTTGAGGCAAAAATAAACAAAATATGACATTTATCATTTTTTTATGTAAAATATTTAATAGAAATTTACACAGCTAATTTATTCTTCCCAGATGCCTAAAGAAACCTGTTATCATTGTGGTGCCGAATGTAACCCAACCAAGGTTATGTTTGATGGAAAACCATTTTGCTGTAATGGCTGCAAGACAGTTTATGAGATTCTGAATCAGAATGAACTCTCCTGTTATTACGATCTGGATCAGACCCCGGGAACTATTCCAACCGAGATCAAAGGTAAATACGATTATCTGGACAATGAAGATATTTCACAAAAGATCATCGAATTTAATGATGGCTCCACCTCTGTTGTAAATTTTTATATTCCCAGCATTCATTGCAGTTCGTGTATCTGGGTTCTGGAAAATCTCGACAAACTCAATAAAGGTGTAAAATCGTCTATTGTAAATTTTCCCAAAAAAGAAGCACGTATTACCTTTAAAAATGAGGAGATCAGTTTAAAGCAAGTAGTTGAACTGATGACATCGATCGGGTATGAGCCCAATATAAATCTGGAAAGTGCAGAAAAATCAAAATTAAAAGTAGATCGTACATTGATCTATCAGGTAGCCATCGCAGGATTTGCCTTTGGGAATATAATGTTACTTTCTTTTCCAGGATATTTTGAACTGGATGAATTTTGGCTTAACCGTTTTAAACCTTTTTTCCATCTGTTGATGTTTATCTTTTCAATTCCGGTAGTGATCTACTGTGCAAGAGATTATTTTATTTCAGCCTTTAAAGGATTAAAACACGGTATTCTAAATATAGATGTCCCTATCTCACTGGGAATTCTTGTCTTGTTCCTCAGAAGCTCCTATGAAATTTTTACCCATACCGGGCAAGGCTATTTCGACAGCCTTTCAGGACTTGTTTTCTTTTTATTGTTAGGAAAAATATTTCAACAGAAAACCTATAGTTTTCTATCTTTCGAAAGAGATTATAAATCTTATTTTCCCATTGCCATTACCAGGATCGATCCAAAAGACAACTCCCAACATGCTATTGCTGTTCACGATATCGAACAGGGTGACCGCTTACTCATCAGAAATGAAGAAATCATTCCCGTTGACGGTATCATGATCAATGGCAATGCACTGCTCGATTATAGTTTTGTTACCGGAGAATCAATACCGGTAATTAAAAATTCCGGCGACAAGATTTTTGCTGGTGGCAAGCAAAGCAACGGTGCTATAGAAATGGAAGCTCTGCAAACCGTTACACAAAGTTATCTAACACAATTGTGGAGCAATGATATATTTTCTAAAACTCCTGATAAAAATATCAAATCGCTCACCGATAAAATGAGTAAATATTTTACTTTTATTATTTTAGGGATAGCTTTAATATCCGGTACATACTGGTATTTTATCGATAAAAATACAGCTTTTAATGTGGTTACCGCTGTACTGATCATTGCCTGCCCCTGCGCGCTGGCCTTATCGGCTCCTTTTGCTTTTGGAAATATGTTGCGCATCTTTGGTAAAAATAAGTTTTATCTGAAAAATACTGATGTGATAGAAAATATTTCCAGGATCAGTACCATGGTATTTGATAAAACCGGAACCATTACTACCAATAAAAATACCGACATTACTTACGAAGGTGAAAATCTTACAGATAATGAAATTGAAAATATCAAATCTCTTTTACGCTCTTCAAATCACCCTTTAAGCAGAATACTCTATGATCATTTACCGGGTAAGGCTAATAAATCTATCGATGATTTTAAAGAAATTCCGGGTAAAGGCCTGCGTGGAAAAATTGACAATACACAGATACGCCTGGGTTCGGCAGGTTATCTGGATATTAAAGAAGATCGCAAATTAAACACCTTTATATATATAGAAATAAACAGTTATTTAAAAGGAAAATTCATCTTTCACAACTCCTACAGAAAAAATTTAAGAAAGCTTTTTGATGAATTGTCTAAAAAGTACAAGCTCGCTATCTTATCAGGAGATAATGCAGGAGAGAAAGAAACACTTGAAAAGATTCTTCCAGAAGATTCTGAAATTATGTTCAATCAAAAACCCGAAGATAAGTTAAAATATATCGATCATCTGCAAAAAGAAAAAGAACACGTTATGATGTTTGGTGACGGGCTGAATGATGCAGGTGCTCTGGCACAAAGTAATGTAGGAATTGCCATTTCAGAAAATATTAATGTTTTTTCACCGGCCTGCGACGGCATACTGGATGCCAGTGAATTCAAAAATCTTCCTAATTTTATAAAACTATCAAATCAAACCATTACAATTATTAAGATCAGTTTTGTACTCTCATTTATCTACAATATCATTGGAATGGTTTTTGCTGTTTCCGGAAATCTTTCCCCAATTATCGCCGCTATTCTTATGCCGATCAGCTCAATTTCTGTTGTAACTTTTGTAACATTGATGACAAATTTCATAGCCAAGAAATTGTTACATTAGCAAAAAATTAAAAATAAATTAACATAGTTTTAAGATTTCTAAAAATTATTATATCTTCGTGGATGAAATTTTACTATCTAAAAACTAAAAAGATCATTTATGAATATCATTTTTTTACTCATACTTGTCAGTCTTTTTATCGCACTTATTTTTATTGTTTTGTTTATCAAATCAGTTAAAAATGGACAGTATGATGATCTTTATACACCCTCTGTAAGAATGCTATTTGATGACGAAGCAGTAAAAAATGAGGATTCGGCAGAAAAGAATACCAATTAATATTTAATAACTAACTAACTTCATTTATGGAAAAAGAACAATTTTATTACGACAACAAGATTGTAAAAATGTTTTTCATTGCTACAATCGTGTGGGGTATTGTAGGAATGACCGTTGGATTACTGGTGGCATTTCTATTTTTATTTCCTAATTATTTGGGAGATATTTCCTGGCTAAGTTTCGGTCGTTTGCGTCCGTTACACACCAATGCGGT
>JANTGS010000038.1 GCA_024762795.1 Flavobacteriaceae bacterium
TCATTAAATAAAAGGTTAAATGTTCGATCTAATCACTAAAGGTTTTCAATGACTTTTAAAACAATAACAAAAACAAATGAAATTAAGTATAAAACATTCTGAAGCAGGTAAATTTGAAGAAACCCGTTTTGAAAAGATTCATAATGTGATTTTTGATAATTCAAATATCGGATCTTTAATTGTTGCAAAGGAAATTGCCGATCTGATCAGAAGTAAAAAAAAGGAAGGGAAAAAATGTGTTTTGGGTCTGGCTACGGGATCTTCACCAATAAAGGTATATGAAGAGCTTGTAAGAATGCATAAGGAAGAAGGATTGAGTTTTAAGAATGTGATCACATTCAATCTGGATGAATATTATCCGATGGAGAAAAACAATCCGCAGAGTTACTGGTATTTTATGCATGAACATCTTTTTAATCATGTGGATATTTTACCAGAGAACATCAATATCCCTGACGGAACTATCCCTGAAGAAGAAATTCAGCAATATTGTATTGATTATGAGTTTAAGATCAAAGCAGCCGGAGGACTCGATTTTCAACTTTTGGGTATTGGTAGAACCGGTCACATTGGTTTTAACGAACCTGGTTCTCACTTTAATTCAGGAACCCGGAATATTACCTTAGATCATATTACCCGTATCGATGCTGCTCCTGCATTTCTCGGTATTGAGAATGTACCCAGAGTTGCCATTACCATGGGTATTGGAACCATCAGAAAGGCTAAGAGGATCGTCTTATTGGCCTGGGGTATCAATAAAGCTCAGGTAGTTAAGGAAGCTATTGAAGGAGAGGTTACCTCTGATATACCGGCATCTTATCTGCAACGTCATGATAATGTGACCTTTGTGTTAGATTCAGGTGCTTCTAAGGAATTAACCAGAATCAAAACTCCATGGTTGGTTACTTCATGCGGCTGGTCTGATGAGTTAACCATAAAAGGGGCAGTCTGGTTGAGCCAGTTAAAGAAGAAGTCAATTTTAAAATTAACAGATGAGGATTATAACAACAATGGTATGGCTGATCTCCTGATCAAACATGATTCAGCCTACAACATGAATATTAAAATATTCAATCATTTACAACATACCATTACCGGATGGCCTGGAGGAAAACCTAATGCAGATGATACAAATCGTCCTGAAAGAAAGGATCCTTCACGTAAACGGGTGATCATTTTTAGTCCGCACCCTGATGATGATGTGATCTCAATGGGAGGAACATTTGACCGTTTGGTAGAGCAGGGACACGATGTTCATATTGTGTATCAAACCTCAGGAAATATAGCCGTAGCTGATACAGAAGCTATGAAATTTGCTGAAGTTGCTCTTTTACTTGGCGGAGATCATTCTGCAGCTAAAAAGATCATAAAAGATCTGAAAAAGAAGAAGGAATTCGATGTTGATTCTCTTGAAGTTCGTCAGCTAAAAGCGATGATCAGACGAAAAGAAGCCAGGGGAGCAACAAGATATCTGGGTGTTCCTGATGAAAAGGTTTTCTTTTTAAATATGCCTTTTTATGAAACAGGTAGAACCATAAAAGATAAGATCAGCGAGGCGGATATTGGTTTGGTTACAGATATTATCACCAAGATCAAACCCCATCAGATCTACGCTGCCGGAGATCTTGCCGATCCGCATGGAACACATAAAGTTTGTCTGGATGCGATCTTTGCCTCTCTAGATAAATTAAAAAATAAGAAATTTATGGATGATTGCTGGGTATGGCTGTACAGAGGTGCATGGCATGAGTGGGAGATCCATGAAATTGAAATGGCAGTACCTATGAGTCCTGACCAGGTTAAGAAAAAAAGACAGGCTATTTTCTTTCACCAGTCACAAAAAGACGGTGTGCTCTTCCAGGGAGATGACTCAAGAGAATTCTGGATGAGAGCCGAAGACAGGAATAAGGAGACAGCACATAAGTATAATGATCTCGGACTGGCAGATTACGCTGCTCTGGAAGCTTTCAAGCGATATCATTTTAAATAATTTATTTGAGTTTTGAGTTAACCGTCTATCAGAAATAAAAAACTGTTAGGCGGTTTTTCTTTCCGATTCATTGATAAAATTAAAGATTATGAAATATCTTAAATATATTTTACTGGCAACATTGATTGTCAATCTGATATCCTGTAAATCTCTATCGGATACTGCAGTTGATTTTACCCCTGAACATGTTTTTACAAAAGGTATTGAAGGACCTGCAACTAATAGTAAAGGAGAACTTTATGTGGTGAATTTTGAAAAGCAAGGAACTATTGGTAAAGTAGATAAAAAAGGGAATGGCAGTATTTTTGCTGAACTCCCGGGTAAAAGTGTGGGGAATGGAATCAGGTTCGACAAAAAAGATCATATGTATATTGCCGATTATGTGAATCATAATATATTGACCATTAAAAATGGATCAAATCAAGCTGTGGTCTTTGCACATGAAACCAGGGCCAATCAACCCAATGACGTAGCAATTTCACCTGATGGCACACTGTATGCAAGTGATCCCAACTGGAAAGACAATACCGGTAATCTTTGGAAAGTAGATCAGAACGGATTTCATTTGCTGGAGGCTAATATGGGAACCACAAACGGAATTGAAGTTTCTCCTGACGGTAAAAAACTCTATGTAAATGAATCGGTACAAAAGCGGATATGGGTTTATAATATCGATCAACAGGGAAATGTTTCAGGTAAAAAACTTTTTTATTCGTTTGACGATTTCGGACTTGATGGTATGCGCTGTGATATCAAAGGAAACCTCTATGTTTGCCGGTATGGAGCAGGAAAAGTTGTTGTGCTGAGTCCCCAGGCAAATAAGATTAGAGAGATCCGGTTAAAAGGTAAAAACCCTACCAATATAACCTTTGGAGGTAAAAATAAAAAACAGTGTTTTGTAACAGTTTCTGACCGGGGTGCCATAGAAACATTCTACGCTAAATATCAGGGAAAAGATTTTTGAATCCTGAATAAAAGAAGAATCTGAATTATTATAGTTTCCTATGTTAATGAATGATTAAATATTACAACGATTTCGTAATATTTTAATTTTTTGAATAATTAATCGTATAAATATTAGTATTTTTGTGTGATTTTTGAAAAAAATGAAAAAGATAATTAAAAAAATAGGTGTTTTAACATCAGGGGGAGATGCCCCGGGAATGAACGCAGCCATACGAGCGGTGATCAGAGCAGCTTCCTATTATAAACTGGAGAGTGTAGGAGTTTACAGGGGGTATGAAGGATTGATAGAGGGTGATATTGTTCCGTTGACTGCCAGAGATGTACATCATATCATTCAAAAAGGAGGTACAATATTAAAATCGGCCCGTTCAGATGAATTCAGAACCATAGAAGGTAGAAAAAAGGCTTACGATTATTTGGTAAAGAATGAAGTAGATGCTTTGGTAATTATTGGTGGTGACGGTTCATTTACAGGAGGCATGGTTTTTAGTAAAGAATACGATTTTCCTGTTATTGGTATCCCCGGTACTATAGATAATGATATTTATGGTACAGATTTTACCATCGGTTATGATACAGCACTCAATACAGCCGTTGAGGTAATCGATAAGATTCGTGATACTGCGAGTTCTCATAATCGTTTGTTCTTTGTTGAAGTGATGGGAAGAGATGCTGGCTTTATCGCTTTAAATGCCGGTATTGGCGCCGGTGCGGAAGAAATCCTGATCCCTGAGGAAGATATGGGGGTAGATAGAATGCTTATATCTCTTGAAAAAAGCCGCAGATCGGGTAAAACTTCCAGCCTGGTAGTTGTAGCAGAAGGTGATAAAACCGGTAAGAATGTATTTGAATTAGCCTCCTATGTGGAAGAGAATCTGCCGCAATACGATGTAAGAGTTTCTGTATTAGGCCATATGCAAAGAGGAGGAGCCCCAAGTTGTTTTGACCGGGTGATGGCCAGCAGAATGGGAGTAAAGGCAGTTGAACTGCTTCTCGATGGTAAATCTAATCTGATGGTGGGGATGATCAACAATGAAATGGTAGAGAATGACCTCGAACTTGCTGTAAAAGAGCATCATAAGATAAACCCTGAAATATTAAGAGTATCTGAAATTATGTCAGTATAAAAATAAAGTTAAATATTATTAAATTAAATAAGATGATTAAAATAGGAATTAACGGATTTGGTAGAATTGGAAGACTTGCATTTAGAGTTGCATGTACAAGAGATAACGTACAAGTTGTTGGTATTAATGATTTACTTGATGCTGATTATCTGGCTTATATGTTAAAATATGATTCAGTTCATGGTCAATTTGATGGTGAAGTAGAAGTTAAAGACGGCCACCTGGTGGTAAACGGTAATGTGATCAGAATTACTGCAGAAAGAAATCCTGAAGATTTAAAATGGGATGAAATTGGTGCAGAATACGTGATCGAATCAACAGGGATCTTTAAAACCCTTGAAATGGCTAACAAACATATAATTGGGGGAGCAAAGAAAGTTATTATCTCAGCACCTTCTCCTGATGCACCAATGTTTGTAATGGGAGTAAACAACAAAGAGCTGAAAGCTTCTGATACCATTTTCTCAAATGCTTCTTGTACTACAAACTGTTTAGCCCCTATTGCTAAGGTTTTACATGATAATTTTGAAATCACTGAAGGTTTGATGACAACCATCCACGCTGCAACTGCAACTCAAAAAACAGTTGACGGTCCTTCAATGAAAGATTGGAGAGGTGGTAGAGCAGCCATTCATAATATTATTCCTTCTTCAACAGGAGCTGCAAAAGCAGTAGGTAAGGTAATTCCTTCCCTGAACGGAAAATTAACCGGTATGTCTTTCAGAGTGCCTACAATGGATGTTTCTGTTGTTGACCTTACGGTTAATATTAAAAAAGCAGCTTCTTATGATGAGATTTGTAAAGTAATGAAAGAAGCTTCAGAAGGAGAATTAAAAGGTATTCTTGGATATACAGAAGAATTGGTTGTTTCACAGGATTTTGTAGGTGAATCAAGAACATCTGTATTTGATGCAAAAGCAGGTATTGCTTTAACAGATAACTTTATCAAAGTTGTTTCCTGGTATGATAATGAATTTGGTTACTCAACTAAAATTATCGACCTGCTCGAATACTCTGCTTCTTTATAAGAAAACAAGATTATCTAAAAACAAAACCTGTAACTTTAGTTGCAGGTTTTTTTATACTAAATTCTGAACGAAAACAAATATTAATTTAAGTTATATTTACAAAAATTTTATTCTGGACGCTTCTGTGATTATATCATTTTTGTCTGCCTCGGTGTTGCTTACTTTTATGCCGGGTCCGGATATTATCTATGTGATGGTTCAAAGTATTACAAACGGCAAAAAATATGGTATAGTTACCGCTTTGGGACTGGTTACCGGAATTATTGTTCATACCACCTACATTGCTTTTGGTCTTGCTGCCATAATCCATAAATCAGATTATTTATTTATGATCATTAAAATATTTGGTGCAGCTTACCTTTTTTATCTTGCTTTTAAAACCTATCAAAGCAGTGCAGATATCGATTTTGAAACGAGGGTGAAACTCAAACCGGATCTTCTGCAATTGTACAAACAGGGGTTTGTAATGAATGTGTTGAATCCAAAAGTAGCTCTTTTCTTTTTGGCATTTTTTCCGGGTTTTATTGATATCTCCAAAGGAAACATTACCCTGCAGATCTATATGCTGGGGTTTCTTTTTATGATTCAGGCTTTTCTGGTTTTTACATTCGTCTCTGTAGTTTCCGACCGGCTTACAGGGTTCTTAAGGAATAATATCAAGTTTGAGAATTTCTTAAAATGGCTTCAGATTTTTGTTTTTATTGCCATCGGATTTTTTATTTTATTCGCGAAAAAATAATCCTTTTTCTTTTTTGTATCTTTGGTTTTTAAATGGAAAAAGTAAAGATCATAGAATGTCCCAGAGATGCCATGCAGGGCATTAAAAGTCATTTTATTTCTACAGAATTAAAAATAAGTTATATCAATGCCCTTTTAAAAGTGGGTTTTGATACCATTGATTTTGGAAGTTTTGTTTCGCCTAAAGCGATTCCTCAGATGAAAGATACCGCAGAGGTTCTTAAAAATCTGGATCTTAAGGAAACACCAAGTAAATTACTTGCCATAGTAGCCAATGTCAGAGGTGCCCGTGATGCCAGTACTTTTGAAGAGATTGATTTTCTCGGCTATCCTTTTTCAATTTCTGAGATCTTTCAAATGAGAAATACCGGAAAAACCATAGCTCAATCATTAAAGATCCTGGAGGAGATCATTCATATTGCTTCTAATTCAAAAAAAGAGGTTGTAGCTTATTTATCTATGGGATTTGGGAATCCTTACGGGGATCCGTGGAATGTTGAGATCGTGGCTAAATGGACTGAGATCATGGCCGGAATGGGGGTAAAGATTCTTTCTCTATCAGATACCATCGGGGTGGCTGACAGCAAGACGATCTCTTATTTATTTTCAAATCTGATACCACTTTATCCGGAAATTGAATTCGGAGCACATTTACATACCAATCTCAATTCATGGTATGATAAGGTAGATGCGGCCTATATAGCAGGATGTAAAAGATTTGATGGTGCCATAAAAGGTTTTGGTGGATGTCCCATGGCAAAAGATGAGCTTACCGGAAATATGCCCACAGAAAAATTACTCTCTTATTTTACAGCAAAAAAAGTTGAAACTAAGATTAATCCTTTGAGTTTTGAAAGTGCTTATAATGTTGCTTTAGAGGTATTTGGATAGAATTACCTGATCCCTTCCGCAGCAGCGATGGCTGCACCAATAATCCCTGCTTCGTTTTTGTTTTCAGCCGGAATGATATTAAGATCAACGCTTAACTCATTTTTAAATTTATCCAGCTTTTTACTGGCTCCGCCTCCAATGATAACCAGGTCCGGAGAAAGAATAAGCTTAACATGTTTAAAATATTTGTTGAGTCTTTTTCCCCATTTCTTATAGCTGAGGCCCTCATTTTTTCTGATAGAATCGGCAGCATATTTTTCAAAAGGAGCATCTTTATAACTAAGGTGTCCCAGTTCGGTGTTAGGAATTAGTTTACCGTTATAAAATAAGCCCGAACCTATACCGGTTCCAAGAGTTATTACAGCAACCAAACCGTCTTTTCCTTTTCCTGCGCCAAATTTAAACTCGGCCAGGGCAGCAGCATCGGCATCATTGATCACAGTAAAATCTATTCCGGTTGTATCTTTAAACAGTTGATCAATCTGAACCCCTTTTAAACTCTCATCTAAATTAGATCCGGAGAGGCATTTTCCATGTGCCAGCGGAGTAGGGAAACCGCTTCCCGCTTTTCCTTTCCATTTAAAATGATCGACAATGGCTTTGACGGTTTTAGCAATATTTTCGGGTGTTGCAGGCCGGGGGGTAGGGATCCTGTGGCGTTCGGTAACCAGTTCACCGGTTTCTATATCAACAATAGCACCTTTAATGCCGGAACCTCCTATATCTATACCTAATGCTTTCATAATAACTGTTTAAAAATGTTTTTAAGTGGATAATAAGATTATAAAAATAAAAAAAACCTGTTTAAATTACTCTAAACAGGTTTTTTTATTTTTAAAAAGTTTCTTTCTTTAGAAATGATATGCAACACCAATACCTCCCGTTGTGGAAGTACCGCCGCCAAATTCACCAAGAATTCCCCAGTTTTCGGCAAATTTATATTCAACACCACCGTGGATGTTAAAATCAAAACTATCATCGCCATTAACAATGATTCCTGTGTCAACACCTGCATAGATATCCCAGGCAGTTGGTAATTTTAACAGACCGTCAAAATAGTAATCTGCTCTGGCACCTAAAACAAAATAATCAAAATCAAAAGGAACAATGACTTCTGGTGCTATAGTTAAATTCTTAAGAACCTGAATTTCATAGTTGGCACCAATTCTTGAGTTTGAACCAAATTTAACGAAAGCATTTAAAGCTCCTCCATGATTTTCCTGAGCAAAAACAGATCCCGAGAATCCGAAGAAGAGCCCAACAAAGAGTAATGTAATTGTAATTTTTTTCATGATAGATTTGTTTATGATTAGGATTCAAATATATAAATAATAATTAATATACAAAAGGAATAAGTCTGTAAGTTTGCTCGAGATAAACTTTGTAAACAGCACCAAATCTTTGAGCTAATAAGTCTTCTTCCATGGCGATTTTTATAAAAAGTACTGTACAAAGTAAAAGGTAAATGATAAAATTAATCCATGTGAAATTATAAATAACCACAGCACCAAAAAAAGTGATCAGACCAAAATACATCGGATTTCTAATCCACCTGTAGGGTCCATTATCCACAAAAACAGCAGAAGATTTAATTTCAGGTTGGATGTTGAAATTTCCTATCTTCATCGCAAAAACTCCCCAAAGTGCCACAACAAATCCAATGAACTGAAGAACCAAAAATAATCTGTTGGTAATTAAGGCTTCAAAGAAGGTAAAATAGGCGAGACAGCTAAACTGAATAACAACCAGAATCAAAGATTTTTTAGACAAATTAATAGGTATTAAAAAACAAAAATAGCAAAATGATTTTTTTTTCTCGGTATATCATTACATTTATACCAAATTTTTTACTGATGAAACTATTTAAGACAAGCCTGTTTTCCCTTCTTTTTTTATTGATCATGAATTCCTGTAACAGAAAGGATGATGAGATCAAGTTTACCTTTTTGCAATTGAATGATGTATATGAGATCGCTGCGATTGGTGGCGGCGAATATGGAGGAATGGACAGGGTAGAGACCCTGCATAAGGAATTACTTAAAGAAAATCCCAATACTTTTTTATTTATGGCTGGAGACTTTTTAAACCCGTCTTTGCTGGGTAATGTTAAATATAAAGGGGAAAGGATCAAAGGGAAACAGATGATAGATGTGATGAATGCCATGAACTTTGATCTGGTAACTTTTGGTAATCATGAATTTGATCTGAGCGAAAAATTACTTCAGAAAAGAATTGACAGTTCAAAATTTTCCTGGATCTCTACAGATGTAGAACATTTGTTAAAAGACAGTACGGCAGTACCTTTTTATAAAAATACAGCCAAGGGTAAAGAAGATTTTCACAGAACTGTGATCCTCGATTTTAAAGATGAAGACGGCACAACTATAAAGATCGGATTTTTTAGTGCTACGGTCAATTCTAATCCGGTTCCTTATGTTAAATATTCCGATTTTTATGAAAATGCAAAAAATGCCTATAATAATTTGAAAACCAAAACCGATCTGATTTTTGGTTTAACCCATTTAAAAATCAGTCAGGATAAATTACTGGCAAAAATGTTACCTGATGTACCACTGGTGATGGGCGGCCATGAGCATTACAATATGTTGGTTCCGGTAGGGAATGTAAAGATTGCCAAAGCAGATGCCAATGCCAGAACCGTATATGTTCACAGGATCACTTACAATAAAAAGACCAAAGAAGTAGTGGTAAACAGTGAGCTGGTAGAAATTAATCCCGGTATTCCTTCAGATAAAAAAGTAGCTGAAATTGTCAACAAATGGCAGGCCATTTTAAATAAAAAGGTAGAGGAATATTCCCCAAAGGCCTATGAAGTGATCTATAAGGCTGAAGTCCCGTTAAACGGAATGGATGATGCTGTTAGGAGTGAACAGACCAATCTCGGAAAACTTATAGCAGAATCTATGGCATACGGGTTTGATTATCAGGTGGATGGTGCTTTGGTCAATGGAGGGTCTATGCGATTAGATGATATGCTGAAAGGAAATATTACAGGTGTTGATGTTTTTAGAGTGATGCCTTTTGGCGGAAGTGTTCTAAAGGTAAAGCTAACAGGAAAACTTTTAAAAAGAGTGTTGAATTACGGCAGGATCAGCAAGGGGGAAGGTTCCTATTTACAGCGCTATAATTTTACTTATGATAAAGATAAAAAGACCTGGTATATTAAAGGAAAAGCAATAGATGATACAAAGATTTATACTGTTGCCTTTAGTGATTATCTTCTAAAAGGATATGATATCTCATTTTTAAAACCCGAAAATAAAGAAGTTATTGATATTTATACTCCAAAAGAGGGAGAGCTGAATAGCGATATCAGGAGAACTTTTATAAGTTTTTTAAAACACATTTATGCCAAAGAAAAAAGTGAGAAAGAATAAAATTTTAAGCATTTCTTAAATTCAATAAACTTTCACTTAACTAACCCATTGTATTATAGGTAAATACAATGGGTTTTCTTTATTTAAAATAATTCTAAATAACGTTTGTTATCTAAGTTACATTTTATACATTTGTCCGAAATTATTATTTATAATCATTCTAAATAAATTACTAATAAAAACAAATTTATTTTTTACGTTGCTGTTCTTTTTGGCAATTACCAATTTATATGCACAAGATACCCAACAGGATTCTTTAAGGGTAGCCAACAGGTTACTGAGCGATTACAATTCCAGTAAATTAACCATTGGAGGTTATGTTCAGGTAGATTATAATGAACCTGATGGTCCTGCAGCGGGCAATCTTGATGTCCACAGGCTTGTTATGCTTTTTGGATATAAGTTTACAGATAAACTTAGTTTTTTAACTGAAATTGAACTGGAACATGTTAAGGAGGTATTTGTGGAACAGGCCTTTGTAAATTACAATATCAATACAAATTTTAATGTAAGAGGCGGACTGATGCTGGTACCTATGGGAATTATCAATGAATACCATGAGCCTCCGGTATTTTACGGGGTGGAACGTCCCGGAATAGATCATGATATTGTGCCTACTACCTGGAGAGAGCTCGGCGTAGGAATTTCCGGAAAAATAGATGCAGTATCTTTGCGTTATCAGGCCTATATTTTTAACGGATTTGCCTCCTATAAAAACGGAGAAGGATTGTTAAGAGGGAAAGATGGTCTGCGCAAAGGGCGTCAGAAAGGAGCAGAATCTATAATAAATACCCCAAATTTATCAGCTAAAGTTGATTATTATGGTATTCTCGGATTAAAACTCGGACTCGCAGGATATTTCGGGAAAACCCAAACAGATGATACTTCTGTAGAGGGTTCAAGGGTTGGCGTATCGATGATAGGACTTGATGCCCGTTATAAACTAAGAAATCTTGAATTGAAAGGACAATATATTTACACTGCACTTTCTGATACTGAGAAATATAACGATTTAACCGGAAAAGATCTCGGATCTAAGATGAATGGTTATTATGTTGAAGCTGCTTATAATTTTATGTCGTTGTTCAATAGAAACACAAATAAATCCCTGGTTGCTTTTGGCCGGTATGAAAGCTATGATACACACAGTTCAACTGCCGGAGATCTGAATAAAAATCCGGCTTATGACAGAAATATTGTTACGGCTGGTCTCGATTTTAAGCTTTCCCCGGGTGTGGCTTTAAAGGCAGACTATCAGTGGTTTGACAATGCTGATCCTTTAAGCAATCTGAACAATCAGTTCAATGCAGGTATTGGCGTAATGTTTTAATCTATTTCCTTTTTTATGAAAACTTTGTATATTTTAATGATAATGATCTTCTTTTCAACGGGTAAAAATATCCCTGAAAGAATGCAAAAAAAGATCGACAAAGAGATCCGTATAGCATTTAACATCAAGAGTTTTTCTAAAGAAGTTGTTGTTATCACTGATGAAATTCAGCAAGAACTGAAACTTCCTTTCAATGATGAGAATTTTTATCAGATAAAGACTGATGACAAGATTTTGGGTTATTTTTATTATGGGAAAGCTCCAAGTCAAGAGGATTATTTTGATTATCTGGTAATATTTGATAAAGATCTGATCATAAGAAAGATCAAAGTACTGGCTTATCGTGAAGATTATGGCAGTGAGATCGGCAGCAAAAGATGGTTAAAGCAATTTGAAGAACTTGATCAGAACGACAGGATCAGATATCAGGAAGAGATCAAAGCAATTTCAGGTGCAACGATTTCTGCCAGATCCATGACCCGGGCTGTAAATGACTTATTAGAAGATATTTCTGTATTAAATGATGAAAATGTTATAAAATGAAGTTTTACGATAAAATAAGAACTTTTCCCGGAGAGATCAAAATATTGATTACCTTTTTTGTAATTACATTGAATATTGGTTTTTTTACAGGCATTGGTTTTGTAAAAAATACAACCCATCTTAATTTAAAAGGAATTGAATCTCAATATCTTGGTAATGAGAAAGAGGAAGAGGCCAAAGTGATGAAGTTTAAAAAATCTGAAAAAGAGATCCTAACGGTGATTCATAACCATATTTTATCTTTTTCACTGATCTTTTTTCTCTTGAGCGGACTCCTGTCGCTTACCTCGATTAATAAAAGATGGAGATCTTTTTTAATGATCGAACCCTTTGTCTCAATTATTTTAACATTTGGGGGGATTTATCTGTTGTGGAATGGTTTCTTGTGGTTTAAATACCTTATTATTTTATCGGGAACAGCTATGACTCTTACATTTATAATGAGCTCATTAATTATTTTAAAGGATTCTTTATTTTCAGGAAAAATTCCAAATTAAAATTGTAATTTTGCATGCAATTAATTTTTAATTGCAAAACATGTCTGCACAAAAAATACTATTAGAAGGTCTTACTTATGATGATGTTTTACTCGTTCCGGGTTATTCCGAGGTTTTACCCAGAGAGGTCAGCATCAAATCAAGATTCACAAAAAATATTACAATCAATACTCCCATCATCTCTGCTGCGATGGATACGGTTACCGAATCTGATATGGCGATTGCTATGGCCAGAGAAGGAGGGATAGGGGTCTTGCATAAAAATATGACCATTGAGCAACAAGCCTCAGAGGTAAAAAAGGTTAAGCGCTCCGAATCAGGAATGATCATTGATCCGATCACTTTGAGTAAGGATAAAAATGTAGCTCATGCAAAATCTTTAATGAGAAAATATAAAATTGGCGGGATACCGGTGGTCAACCAGAATAATGAACTGATCGGTATTGTTACCAACCGGGATCTTCGTTTTGAGAAAAATGATGAAAGAAGTGTGATGGAAGTAATGACCTCTGATCAGTTGATTACTGCCCAAAAAGGAACTTCATTAAAGGAAGCGGAAGCCATCCTTCAGGATCATAAAATAGAGAAATTACCCGTTGTTGATCATGATAATAAACTGATCGGATTGATTACTTTTAGAGATATTATTAAAGTTAGAGAAAATCCAAATGCCAATAAAGACCGTTATGGAAGACTCAGAGTAGCTGCAGCCATTGGAGTAACAGCCGATTCACTGGAAAGAGCTACGGCTTTGATCAACGAAGGAGTTGATGCTTTGGTCATTGATACGGCTCACGGACATTCAAAAGGAGTGGCAACGGTTTTAAAAAGTATTAAAAAAGAATTTCCTGATACGGATATTATTGTAGGTAATATAGCCACCGCTGATGCCGCTCTTTTCCTTGCTAAAGCCGGTGCTGATGCCGTTAAGGTTGGAATTGGACCGGGTTCTATCTGTACCACAAGAGTTGTGGCAGGGGTTGGATTTCCACAATTATCAGCTGTGATGGAAGTAGCAAATGCCCTGAAAGGCTCTGGTATTCCGGTTATTGCCGATGGAGGGATACGATATACAGGAGATATCCCCAAAGCTCTGGCAGCCGGTGCAGATACGGTAATGCTGGGATCATTATTGGCAGGAACAAAGGAATCACCTGGAGAGACCATTATTTTTGAAGGAAGAAAATTTAAGTCTTACCGGGGTATGGGTTCTGTTGAAGCCATGACCAAAGGGTCAAAAGACCGGTATTTTCAGGATGTGGAAGATGATATCAAAAAACTGGTCCCCGAAGGGATTGTAGGGCGGGTACCCTACAAGGGAGAGGTTTATGAAACTATGCACCAGTTTGTAGGAGGCTTACGGGCCGGTATGGGCTATTGTGGCAGTAAGGATATTGAGGCCCATAAAGAAGCCAAATTTGTAAGAATTACTTCTTCAGGAATTGCCGAAAGTCATCCGCACAATGTAACCATTACCAAAGAATCTCCTAATTATTCCAGAAGGAGATAATCAAAATCATCAAAGTTAAAAGAAAGAGGCTGAATAAAATTTTATTCGGCCTCTTTTTCTTTTCAATCTGATCGGACTTTATACCAACAATTCTTATCTTATTGTTACATTTAACAAGGTGTTACTCCTTTTTTTAATATAATATTTCCATACTTAGCTGTTTCTCCGGTCATTACAACAGCAAATGCCTTTTTTGCTCTTTTATAAAATTCAAACCGGTCAATACGTTTGATGGCAGGAACTTCCGGATTGGTCAAATGAATTTTTTCCATATAAGACTCTTCAACAGCCGGATCGAGCTGATCTCCGCTAACGGCAGCCATCATGATGAGCGGACTGTCTGTATAGCTGTCGAGTTCAAAAAGAGGAAGTATCGCTTCAAGTAGTTGTGGTATCTTTATGCCATCAGCTCTGAGAACATTGGTATTAAAGGTTTCCCCCGGGAAATGTGCATCTGCAAGGATGACTTCATCGCCATGTCCCATTCTGGCGAGTGTACTGAGTAAATCGGGATTGATCACTGGTGATATTCCTTTTAACATAACTTAGCTTTAAATTAAATCAGCAATAAATATTTATAATTATTGACCAATATTCTTTTTTATAACTGTTTCTCATTTTTAAGTGAGGCCTAATAGGTGATAAATCTACAAAATTTGTAATAAATAAATATTTTAAAGGCAACAGATTATAAATTAAGCCTCAGATAAATAGCATTTAATTGACATAAATCAAGAAAAAGTATTTAGTTGATAAAAAATTTCATCCTATAATTGTCATATTAATTATAATTTTTAAATTGCAAACCAAACAGTCGGTCTTATATTTGTTTTTTTACTTTAAAAGTATAAAATATGAATAATTGATTGAAATTTAGAACATTAGATTAAATGAAATTAAATTAATTAAATTACCGAAACGTATGAATAAACTGCTAATTTTATGGATTGTGATTGGGTTCTCTATTACAGCCTATTCACAAAAAACAGTTACCGGTCAGGTATTGTCTAAAGATGACAATATGCCAATACCCGATGTTGGTATCCAGGTTAAAGGTACAGATCAAGGAATTACAACTGATTTTGACGGGAATTATTTATTAAAAAATGTAAATGATGACGCTATTTTGGTTTTTTCCTATATGGGATTTAAAACTCAGGAGATCCCTGTTGGAGATCAGGATGTTATTAATGTTGTGTTAGAAACAGATAATAATACTCTTGACGAAGTTGTAGTAACAGCATTGAATATTCAAAGAGATAAAGCTTCTCTGGGTTATTCTGTTGCACAGATTACTTCAAAAGATGCCAATCTTGATATTGTTAAAGAAAACAATGTGGTCAATTCTTTAACCGGTAGAGTTTCCGGTTTACAGGTCACACAGGCCAATACCGGTGTTGATGGCTCGAGCCGGGTACTGTTAAGAGGAGTTACCACGATCTCCGGATCTAACAGGCCATTAGTGGTAATTGATGGTATTCCTGTAAGTGGTGGCGGTAGCGGTGCAACTGCCTGGGGAGGTACTGACGGAGGAGATGCACTTTCAGATATCAATCCTGATGATGTGGAGTCGATCAGTGTTCTTAAAGGAGCCGGAGCATCTGCAGCTTATGGATCTCTGGGTATGAATGGTGTAATCATCATTACAACAAAATCCGGGGCTAAAAAAGGAGGAATTGGAATAAGTCTTTCTTCTTCATTTAATGTACAGGATATTATGCTTTCACCTGATTTGCAAAATGAATATGGTACCGGAGCATTTGATCAGTTTGCTCCCATCGGTGATGATGGAAGACCGGTTTTGGATTATCCATTTGCCTGGAGTTGGGGTCCGAAAATGGAAGGTCAGGAGTACACCAACTGGTTAGGTAATCAAGATACTTTTACAGCACAGGGAAATCCATATAAAGATTTTTATAGAATGGGTAATTCAATAACGAATACTGTCGCTTTTCAGGGTGCTTCAGAAAAGAACAGTTTCAGACTTTCTGTAACCGATCAAAAATCACAAGGTATTGTACCTAACAATGACTTAAACAAGCAAACCTATAATTTAAGAGCCTCAAGCCATTTGACAGAAAAGTTTAATCTTGACGGTAGAGTGAGTTATGTAAGATCAAACGTTAAGAACAGGCCTGAATTAGCAGAAGGTCCTTCAAATACATCTTTACAACTTTCTTTGATGCCGCGTGATGTGAGGCTTATAGATGTTAAAAACAATACGGTTGATGAATTTGGTAACGAAATGTCTTATGCCAACGACCCCACTTTTAACAACCCTTACTGGGCACTTGATAATGTTTATAATGAAGATACAAAAGACAGAATTCAGGGAATGATCTCAGCTAATTTTGATGTAAGTGAGAATCTGAACTTTAACGGTAAATCCGGAATCGATTATATCAATCGTGACGGAACTTATCATGCAGCCAGAGGTTCTCAGGCCATAGCTAATGGTTTAGGATCTTATTCAAACGGAATCAATAAATCCTATATCTGGAATTCAGATGTGCTGGGAACTTATAAAATGAGATTCGCCGGAATCAATCTAAATACCAGTATCGGAGCCAACTACAGAAAAGAATTTGGTAACTCGATCTATGTTTCAGGAAGAGACAGTAAAACGGATGATTTTTACAGAATTTCAAACTATAAGACTACTTACAGTTCTGATTACAGTTGGCAAAAGGCTGTTTATTCCTTCTATGCTCTTGCAGAGATCAATTACGGAGGTTTTCTTTACTTTGATGCAACCATTAGAAATGATAATTCTTCGGCACTGCCCAAAGATAACAATTCTTACTGGTATCATTCAGAAAACGCCAGTTTATTATTTAGTAAACTCTTTGGAATAGAATCTGATGTATTTAATCTTGGAAAGATAAGAGGGTCTTATGCAACGGTAGGTAATGATACAGGTCCTTACAGAACACAGCCGGTTTATCACGTAAGTCAAACACCAACTCTTGATTATGCAGTAGCTTCAATTTCAGGTTCTTTACCTGCAACAAATCTAAAACCGGAAAGATCAACTTCATGGGAAGCCGGTATTGAACTGGGATTCTATAACAACAGAATCAGTCTGGATGCTACTTATTATGAAACCGAAACTACCAATCAGATCATGGCAGTACCAATTTCGGGAACTTCCGGTTTTACCACCAAGGTGGTTAATGCAGGTAGTATCAGCAATAAGGGTATTGAAGCTCAGTTAAATCTGATTCCTGTTGAAACCGATAATTTTAGCTGGGATATGGGGATCAACTATACACAGAGTACTTCAAAAGTAAATTCATTGAATGAAGGTTTGGAGAGTGTTATTCTGGGCGGAATTCATAATGCAGGAGTAACAGTAGAAGCAAGACCGGGAGAGGAATTTGGAAGTATTTATGGAACTGATTTTAAAAGGGATAATTTTGGAACCAAGTTAATTACAGATTCCGGTGATATTATGAAGGGTGAAATTGTCAATTTTGGAACGATGAATCCTGACTTTTACGGAGGTATAACAAATAATTTCAGATATAAGAATATATCGTTAAGAACTTTAATTTCCGGACAATACGGAGGAGTTTTCTATTCTTACGGAAGAGCTTACAGAATGATGTTCGGAACAGATCAGCGTTCACTGGAAGGTAGAGTAGGAGGTATTGTTATTGATGGGATAAATGAACATACAGGTTTAGCAAATGAAGTTCCGGTTCCGGCAATGTTAAAGCAATTTTCTGAAGTATTCTCTAATCAGATCGCTACAAACATGATCTTAGATGCAACGCATATCCGAATGAAAGAAATAGTACTTACGTATACTTTTCCAAAATCGATTATTCAAAGTTCTCCAATTCAATCTTTGAGTATTTCGGCAGTTGGAACTAATCTATTCTTCTTTTACAATGCTGCTGGAGATATTGACCCGGAAGCAGGTTTTAGCAGTGGCCCTACAGGTACAGCCCTCGAACTGGGTTCATTACCCTCAACAAGGTCTTTCGGATTAAACCTCAATATTAATTTTTAATTCAGAGAATCATGAAAAATATACAAAATAAACTAAAAAGGATATCAGTAATTATGGTGTTGCTGACGGTATTGAGTTCTTGTCAGAATTTACTCGATGACATCTATGATAATCCAAATGCCGTTACAGAGATAGATGATGCAGCACTTTTTACCAATGCAACACGAAATTTATTAATTCAAACAACAGATATAGGTGTTTATAGATTTGCCGGACAATATGCACATTATTTTGTTGCCGGTAGTACTGTAAGAAAGCACGATCAGTACTTAGATAATTTTGATGATGAATATAACGAAGTGATGAGAAATATGTATGGAGGGGTGATCAGACATATTGAAGATGTTTTGCAAATTACTTCAACAGGAGATACTAAAAATGATGTAAGACATGCTATGGCTGATGTGATTGCAGTGATGGGTTATGCAGTGATCACTGATGCGTATGGAGATATTCCTTATACTGAAGGAGGAAAAGGGAAATCAGAAGATATCCTGACCCCAAAATATGATTCACAGCAGTTTATTTATACAGATATGATGAGTCGACTTGCCAATGATATTAACATTTTAAAAAATGCTGATCCGAAAGATGCTTATCCAAGATCTGAACCATTGTTCGATAATGATCTGTCAAAATGGGTTAAACTGGCTAATTCTTTCAGATTGCGTTTGGCGATGCGTGTTCGTAATGCCGACAATACTTTGTCTAGAAAAGTAGTATCAGAATGCCTGTCAGAACCATTGATGGAAAATCCATCGGATGATGCATCAATGATTCAGACCGAAGGAAATGGAAACAATTGGTATTCATATAAAACAGGATTTCCGGAGATTAAGGTTTCAGAAAAAATGATAGATCAGTTAAGCAATACTTCTGATCCGAGATTACCGGTATTTGTTAGCAAAAATGCTGAGGGTAAATATTTAGGACAGTTAAACGGATTAAATGATGTTGCCTTTGGAGCTTCACAATTTGGGAAAAAATCAAATATGGGAGATGCAATCTCTTCAAAAGACAGTGAGCTTTATGTAATGACAGCCGCAGAAACCTGGTTGTTGAGAGCTGAGGCCTCCCTAGCCTATGATGGTGATGCCGTTAAAGCAAATGAGTATTACAGAAAGGGTATAGAAACCTCATTAAAACAGTGGGATGTTGAGGATGCTGATATTGTTTCCTTTTTGGCAAGTCCAACAGCAGAGCTTACAGGAACTCAAAACCAGATGGAAGAGCAGATAGGTACACAGATGTGGATTGCTTTAACACCTGATTATTTTGAAGGCTGGTCTTATATCCGTCGTACAGGTTATCCTGTAATTGCCGAAAGAACTGATGATAATCTTGAACGTGGGGTAACCAATGGTTTAATGCCAACGAGATTTTTATATTCAACTCATGAACAAAGTACCAATGGAACTAATGTTGATGAAGCAATTCAAAGGCAAGGAGCAAATAAAATTGATACACCGGTTTGGTGGGATAAGAATTAAACAGAGAGAAATAAAAAATTTAAGATTATGAAATATATTAAGATAATAGCCTTAATGTTAATTACATTGAACTTTATCAATTGTAGTAGTGATGATGAAATAGCATCTCCGATTGCTGATTTTCAATTTTTAATTGATGGAACTCAGGTAAGCTTTAATGGTAAAGCTACTGATGCAGACACTATTTTATGGGATTTTGGAGATGGAACCACAAGTACTGAAGAAGATCCCGTATATGCTTATCAAAGAGCCGGGGATTATACTGTAAGTCTTACTGCTACTGGTCCGGGAGGTACTTTTACAGAAACTAAGATCGTTAAAATCTTACCTTCTATTGAGATCCTATTAACGGGAGGTCATGCAAAACCGGAAGGAAAATCATGGAAATTAAAGAAAGCATATACTTCAGGTATTGAAGGTGCCGGATTTGTTGAAGATGATTTAGGTATCTTTTTGCCTTCACAGGATAATCTTCTGGATCTGGTTGGTTTAGGAGCTTCCTATGATGATACTTTCACTTTTGTATACGACGGACAATATAAGGTAGATAACAAGAACGGACAAAGTTTGATGGGGCTGGTGTATGCGATGGTAGAACATCAGGCTGATATTAGAGAAGTTTCTTATGATCCACAGAATGTACCTCTTGCTAATGTAGTTTATACTCCTAAAACCGATGCCACCTGGGAAATTTTACAAG
This sequence comes from Flavobacteriaceae bacterium, assembly GCA_024762795.1. Taxonomy (GTDB): domain Bacteria; phylum Bacteroidota; class Bacteroidia; order Flavobacteriales; family Flavobacteriaceae; genus Namhaeicola. Next base: position 20,224 of record JANTGS010000038.1, read on the forward strand.
GTGATTTTACAGTTGACAGTGCAATGGGACCTGTTAATTTTGTAGATAAGACTCAATTGGTCTTAGGTGAATACTTTGGATTTAAGGAGAAGAAAGTTCTTGTAATACTTAAAGATATTTCAGAAACAACAATGAATGTAGCTCTTGGTATTGCAACAGAACCTGCAGCTTATGAATATCCTACTTTATTGTTTCATCTATCTTTTGAAGCCCAATAGATTAGACCGTGAGGTTAAAACTTATCAGCCTTTAACGAATATTACGATTCGTTAAAGGCTGATTTTTCTTGTCTATGATGTCAATGCATTCTGATTTTCAACATTCTCTTATTTTATGGACAGACACCCGTTTTGTAATATTTGTCCATCCCGGGTTTTAAAATAAGATGATCAAAATAAGTCTTTATCATAAGATCCTTCTATTCACTTATGGGCACCGGGAAATAAGGAGTTTGGCAATGTTAATTCTTAAATTGCTCAAAATTGGTGTTGATTCTTTGATTTCTCCGGTTCCAACTGAAAAAATCTGAATGAAGAATGAATATAAATCACTATTGTCCGATAAACTTTGATATGTAAATCACTGACAATCAATTCATACGATTAAAAAAGTAAGCTAAAGTTTCTTAAAAGTCCCATTACCCTTTAATAGCATAGGCTTTGAGACTTGTTTAATGGTTTTATCGGACAACAATAAATATAAATGAATAAAAAAAGCAGATATTTTATACCAAATGTGTTGAATTTATACCAAAATAGTTTATTTTTAACCGTTTAACAATGATTTCATCTTATATTTGAATATCAAAAAATAAATGTCTATTAATTAATAAATGAATCAAAAATTTAAAAGTATGAAAAATTTATTTTTAAAAGGATCTCTGGTTATGATCCTGTTTGTAACAGCTAGCTTCTCAACAATTAATAAGGATATTTCAGATCTGAAAATGATAGGATCCTGGGAATATTCAGCACCCGATGCACCTTACGAATATCAGGAAGGTGAGATGCATTTCTTAATGCAGGATGATAAACTGGTAGGATTTGTATCAATTGACGGATATAAGATAGAACTGGAAAATATTGTTGTGAAAGGTGATAAAGTAACCTGCGAAGTTTATGTGGAAGGAGAATCAGTAACTCTGGAACTTACCTTTAAAAAGAAAACCTTTACAGGTACAGCTTCTTATTCTGAAGGAACTTTAGATTTTTCAGGTAAAAGAACTAAATAAGAAAAGTAAACTTTATAGTTATTCTAATTTTAGAGTAAAAAATAATCAAAGTTTGAGTTTTTGTTACTTAAAGGCAGGGATATTCATTTATTCCTGCTTTTTTTGAGTAATTGTTTTAAAATAAACTAATAATACATAAGGTTCTCTTTGATAACAATATCAATAGGCAGGAAAGTATTTTTTTTAGGAGTTTCTTTTAAAACAACTGCCTGAAATAGGGCCTGAATACTTTTAAAACCCTGGGTTTCCGGTTTCTGAGATATAATATAATCAATAGTATCGTTGTTGAGGTATGCTATGTTCTGATCGGTCAGATCATATCCAATCAGAATAAATTCTTGATAAAGATCTCTTTCCATAAGGTATTTTGCAATGATATGCGACTTAGAACTCATCACAAAGATTGCTTTGATATTCGAAATACTGTTAAAAGTGTGGGATAGTTTTTCATTAACAGAAACAGGATCTAGATTATTGATGTTGATTTCTATCAGCATTCCCTTTCTGTTTTTATCGATAAAAAAATCTCTGAACCCGTTGGATCTCTTACTTAAATGATTTTGGTTGTCCGGATTTGCCGAGAGGTTTATCAGTAAAATATTTTCGTCATTCCCAATCCTTGTTTCAATTAACTTAGCAGCTACTTTGCCACTTTGATAAGAATCGTGACCGATATAACCAATTTTTTTGGTTTCTGTTTCCAGATCAGTATCCAGAAGGATAAAAGGGATATTCTTCTTTTTCAGTTTTGTAATAAAATTCAGACTCTCTTTTTTAAAAACCGGTGCAATTACCACTGCATCCGGAGAGGCTTCTAAAAGCAATCTGGATTGCCTGATAAATGATTGTTTGTCGGAAAGATCAAATAGAAAAGTATTGACTTGAATTCCGTATTTTGAGAACTCTTCTTCAGCATTTTTTATTCCTTGTATAGGTTTTTTCCAGTAACTGCTGTATCGATCCTCGGCCGGAATCAGGACAGAAAACACAATCTTTTTTTTTAAAGCCAGTGATTTGGCAATGATATTGGTTTTATACCCCAGTTCATCTATGATCTTTAGTACTTTTTTTCGGGTTCCTTCAGATACGTCTCCCCTGTTATGCAATACCCGGTCTACCGTGCCGGTAGAAACAAGGGCTTTTTCGGCAATATCCTTTATGGTGATCGGGGTTTTCATAAAAAAAAGTCTTGTAAATAAACTTTACTATTCCGGAAAAGGTTTAAATCATTATGCAAATGTATAAAAAAAGTGGACGTACACGGAAAAAACAATAATTATCCAATAAAATTTTAAAATTTTTGCAAAGTTAATTGATCATCTGATATTAATACAAAATATTGAAATACAGAACTTGTGAATAAAATTAAAGTAAAAAATTTGTAAATATTTTTATTTTATATACCTTCGTGTGCGAACACGTTATATTGGTAAAATATAGTTTTTAATGCAGAACTGATAAGCTTCTGTTGTTATTGTAAAATTTAAAACAAATTATAAAAAATGGAGCAAATTTTTGATATATCCGGAAAGGTTTGTGTGATCACAGGAGGGAGTGGCGTTTTAGGGGGAAGCATTGCTGCTTATCTGCTAAAGCAAAATGCCCGTGTGGTTATCTTAGGGTCAAACCGGGAACGGCTGGATAAAAAGTTAAAAGATCTTAACCTGATCAGTAATCAGGTGGCCGGATATATTTGTGATGTCCTTGAACAGGAAAAAGTTCAGGAAACCTGTAACCGGATCGTTGAAAAATGGGGAGGTATTGATGTGTTATTGAATGCTGCCGGAGGAAATCTGCCGGGAGCAACCATAGCCGATGATAAGAATATTTTCGATATGAAACTGGATGATTTTCAAAAAGTTACCGATCTTAATCTGAATGGAACTTTGATACC
>JANTGS010000039.1 GCA_024762795.1 Flavobacteriaceae bacterium
TGTACAAATACCGGTGCCTGCGCTATGGTTTGTCCTCAGGAAGTAGATCTGCTGGATATTACCAGAATGAATTACGAATACAACCGCGCACTGGCTACAGTCAGGTCATAATAAGATATTTTAATAATTTTAAAAAAGATGGTTTTGCAAAAGGCCATCTTTTTTGTTTATATTTACATTTGTTAATTAAAGACTGATATGCCGGAAAAAGCAGGTAAAAATACTTTACAACCCGATAAATGGGTCAGTTTATATGCTGATTACCTGTTCAATTATGCAATTACCCGTGTAAATGATCATAATATTGCCAAAGATCTGGTTCAGGAGACCTTCTTTTCCGGATTAAAAGGAAAAGATAATTTCCGGGGAGAGGCTACGGAAAAGACCTGGCTTATTTCAATCCTGAAACGTAAGATCATTGATCATTACAGAAAAATCAATTCTGCTAAAGGGAAAAAAGAAGTAAGAATGCCATTTTATCAGGATGGTGAAAAAAAAGGTTCCTGGCTGGAAGAGAATGTACCGCAAAACTGGGATAATGAAGCTGAAAAGAAGATTGAGAATGAAGAATTAAAATCAGTACTCGACCTTTGTATCGATCATTTGCCCGAAAAACACCGTATGGTTTTTCTATTAAAAAATCAAAGAAACTTTGAAACAGAAGAAATTTGTAATGAACTGGATATCTCTTCGTCAAATTTATGGGTGATCATACACCGGGCCCGTTTACAATTAAGAGAGTGTATAGAAAATAACTGGTATAAGAAATAAAGAAGATGAGTAAAAAATTTATGATCTCATGTGATGAAGCAACAGCCATTTGTGATAAGAAGCAATATGGTGAAGCTACCTGGATGGAAAGAGTAAAACTAAATTTCCATCTGATGCTGTGTAAACATTGTAGAGCTTATTCCATGCAGAATAATTATATCTCCAGGCTCTTGTCTAAATACCTTGATGATTCTTGTGAAAGTGATCATCTGGAAGATAAAGAAAAGCACGAACTCGAAGAAAAGCTTAAGATCCATATCAAAGATATTTCTAAAAATTAATAAAAACCGATACCTTTACATAAGGAACAGGGTGGATTTCTGTTTTTAACCCGGAATGTTATCCGTTTTTAAAGAAATATGGAATACCTTACACATATCAAACCTTTTGTAATCATTGCGTATTACATATTTATCAGTCTTTTATCCATATCCATCATTCTGGATAATAAAAAACCGGAGAAGATTTATGCTTACATATTTCTGATCTTTTTATTCCCTGTGGCCGGGGTATTACTTTATTTCCTTTTCGGAGCTCATTATCAGAAAAAAAGACTCTATACCCGATACAGAAATTATAAAAATAACTTTCTGCAGGAGCTGATCAAGGATAAAAATATTGAGAGAAAACTTATCACTTCAATAAAGAACAATATAAAACTACCAAGATTACTTTATAATCTCGATCATGCAGTTTTTACCATAAACAATGAAGTAAAATTACTGTTTAATGGAGAGGAGAAATTTCCGGTTTTGATAAAAGAACTTAAAAAGGCAAAAAGAAAGATCTATTTAGAATACTATATTTTTAATTCGGATAATATTGGAAACCAGATAATTGAAATTTTAATTGAAAAGGCTCAGGAAGGACTGGAAGTCAAGTTGATCTATGATGCGGTGGGAAGTTCTGTTTCTCAAAAAGCATTGAGGAGATTGAAAAAGAACAATGTTAAGGTACATGCTTATATGCCTGTTCTTTTTTCCAGAGTAGCCCATAAGGCGAATTACAGAAACCATCGTAAGATTGTTGTTATAGATGATCTGATTGGTTTTATGGGAGGGATCAATGTGGCAGATAATTATATCAATCCGAATAAAAATAATTTATTCTGGCGCGATTCTCATATCCTGCTAAAAGGAGAGGCAGTATACGATTTACAACTGATCTTTATCAGCGACTGGTTTTTCGTTTGTGGTGAAAAGCTTGAGCCGAATAAAGAGGTTGATATAAGTTCGGTAAAAACCTATATACCATCTGCAATTCTGGCCAGCGATTTTGGTACTTCAGATGAGATCATTCTTAAAGCCTTTATAGGTATGATCAGTATGGCCAAAAATGAAGTACTGATTACGACCCCATATTTTATCCCTACCGAATCTATGTTCAGTATTCTTAAAGTAGCGGCAAAAAGCGGGGTAGAAATAAAGATCATATTACCTGAAAAGCCCGATCTCAGAACAGCGTATTATGCTTCTTATTCATACCTGATCGGGATGCTTAAAACCGGAGTAAAGATCTATTTTTACACCAAAGGAATGATGCATGCCAAAACTATGATGATAGATAATGATATTTGTACCATTGGTAGTGCCAATATGGATTACCGTAGTTTTAGTTTGAATGCAGAAGTAAATACTTTTATCATTAATGAATCGGTTACCAGACAACTAAAGAATCAGTTCTATAAAGATCTTAAAGACTCTGTTGAAGTTTCTCTTGAAGATCTGCAGAACTGGCCCTGGTATAAAAAGGCCATCAGTTCATTTGCCCGGCTTATAGCGCCGATCTTGTAAGCTTTATTTAATAATTAAAAGATGTAAATAATGAGTTTTTTAAAAGAAGAAATAAACCAATATGCAGTTGCACATACAGAAGAAGAACCCATATTGCTACAGGAACTGAGTAAAGAAACCTGGCAAAAAGTTTTGATTCCAAGAATGTTGAGCGGACATTATCAGGGACGCCTTCTGGCCATGATCTCTAAGCTTGTTCAACCTAAAACTATTCTCGAAATAGGAACTTATACCGGTTATTCAGCCCTGTGTCTGGCAGAAGGACTTCAAAAGGAGGGTTTCCTGCATACTATTGATCATAATGAAGAACTGGCCGGTTTCAGTAAAAAATACTTTGACAGATCAGAATATAAAGATCAGATCAAAACATATCTGGGTGAAGCGGTTGATATTATTGATAAAATGGATTTAAAATTCGATCTGGTATTTATTGATGCCGATAAAGAGAATTACAGCAGATATTTCCATTTGATCATTGATAAAATGAACAAAGGCGGAGTGATCTTATCAGACAATGTGCTGTGGAGCGGAAAAGTAACCCGTAAAGCAGCTCCACAGGATAAAGATACGCTGGCCCTGCAAGCCTATAATAAACTTTTAAAAAAAGATCAGAGAATTGAGACTCTTTTACTTCCTCTTCGTGATGGATTGACGATCAGTAGAGTAAAGTAGAATTAAAAATATAGTCTAAGTTATTTTTTAGAGATTCACAGAGGAATACAGAGATGCACAAAGTGTTTTATCAATCAATGAACCACTGATCAAATGCTATTTTCGCATAAATCTTTTCCTGAAGATCACTACCAGAATACCGCCTCTTAAGATCATCCAAACAGAAAAAGCCATCCAGATAGCGTAGAGTTTCAGGTGAAACAGGTCTCCCAAAAGTAAAACCGGGACAAAACCTAAAAAAGTGGCAATGATAAGTGTATTACGAAGGGTAACAGCTTCTGCCATTCCCTTAAAGATACCGTCAAAAATAAAAGCCACCGCATTGATAGGCTGGATGATAATAACGAACCAAAATATTTGATAAAATAATTCCAGCACCTCGGTTTCTTTGGTAAAAAGCAATCCGATATCCCTATAAAAAATAAAACTGATCACCCCTATGATCAGTGTGATCACAACGGTAAACCTGATGAGGTCTTTACTGAGTTCCCAAACGGATGCATAGTTCTTTTCTCCAACAAATTTCCCCGAAACAATATTTCCAACACTGGCGTATCCATCGATAAAAAAGGCAAAGAAAAGCCATATTTGAAAAGCTATGGTTTGTGCAGCAATATAATTAGAACCATACCGGGCAGCAAAAGCATTAGCCATATAAAGGGCAACATTTAAAGCCAGAGCACGGATAAAAAGATTAACACTAAGTGTCAAAATTCTTTTAATTTCCGGATGGAAAGGAAATCTGAGCTTTAGGTTAAAAGGAGTCTTCTTTATTGAGAGGATCAGGGCCATAACAGCCATAAAAAACTGTGAAATAACACTCGCCCAGGCAGCACCTTCAATATGCATAGGTTCTACCAATCCCTTTATGCCAAAAATAAGAATAAAATCAAGGCCAACATTCAATATGGTACCAACAATACTGATGATCATGGGCCAGAAAGTATTCTGTAATCCGCGAAAAATACCAAAAACTGTAAATACAAAAAGAGTTAGGGGTAGTCCTAATGCGCGAATTTTGAAATAGGATACTGAATATTCAAGAATGAGTCCTTTAGCATTGTATAAAGTAAAAATCTCTTCAACAAAGAAAATGGTTACCATATACAGGAAAACGCTTATTGCGATATTAATAGCAATAATCTGTGCCGGCAATGAATCAATCTCTTTTAACTTATTAGCCCCGAGATTTTGAGCGACAATAGCAGAAACAGCCGATCGCGTTTGTGCAAGGATCCACACCAATGCTGATAGAAATGAACCTGCAATTCCAACAGCAGCAAGGGCCTCTACAGGATTTTGCTGAATATTTCCTACAATAGCTGTATCTGTAATAGATAAAAGAGGCTCGGCAATGCCGGAAATTATAGCCGGAACAGCCAGTTTATTGATGTATCGGAAGGAAAGTTTTTTGGGTTTGTTCAAAATATGTATCCTTTGATGTTAACTTTTGCGAAAATAAGGTATTAAATAATTAAAGGACATCTTATTTTCGTTATGTTTCAAAAAGATTACATCCCCACATGGCTTACGTTGTTTTTGGCAATTGGAATTATAATTGAATATCATTTTTCAATTTATTCTATCTATATTTTTGCTTTTGGCGGAATCTTGTTTGTCTTACTGATCCTGAGTTGGTTTTATGATCAAAAAAGACTAATCCCTTCAAATAATTACTTTTTGATCAGTATGCTTGTATTTATCCTTATCGGAATCACATCGGTTAAAATAAAAACTAAAGATCATCAAATTGATCCTGACAATTTGCAAAGAGAAGAAAAAATATTTTTCAGTATTGATAAGATTTTAAAAGAGAGTACTTATTACCACAGTTTTGAAGCGATTATTTTACAAATTGGACACAAAAAAGTAAAAGAAAGAATTTTAGTAAGATTTCTTAATGACACTCTGGAAAGGCCACTTCCTGACGTGGATGATGTTTTTTATACTTCCGTTGTTTTAAAAATGATCGATCCTCCGCTAAATCCATATCAGTTTGATTATAAAGATTATTTAAAAGCAAAGCAAATTAAATATCAGCTGAGGCTGAATTCCGATGAGGTATTAAAATTAGGCTACAAAAGAAATACTTTAAAAGGTATTTCTCATCAGATAAGAAAAAAGATCAATATCGCTTTGAGACGATATCATTTTACAGACGAAGAGCTTTCTGTAATTAATGCAATATTGTTGGGGCAAAGACAAAATATTGATAAAGAGCTGTTTGAAGATTATAAAAATGCGGGAGCCGTACATATACTCGCCATTTCCGGATTACATATAGGGATCATTCTTTTATTGTTGAACTTTTTTCTTAAACCTATTGAATATTTTAAAAGAGGAAAACTCATCAAGCTGCTCCTTATTATTGTTTTGCTTTGGTCGTTTGCTTTCCTGGCAGGCTTGTCGGCATCTGTGGTCAGGGCGGTAAGCATGTTTACCGCCATTGCTATCGGACTTTTTTCTAATCGTAAGTTATCTTTGATCAACGCTCTGATCCTTTCGATGTTCTTTTTATTGATTTTTCATCCTTTTTATTTGTTCGATGCAGGATTTCAATTGAGCTATCTGGCTGTATTCTTTATCATTACCTTACAACCATTTCTACTAAAAATCTGGAAACCGCATTCGAGGATTATATATTATTTCTGGCAATTGTTTACCGTAAGTATTTCGGCTCAGATAGGTGTTTTACCTCTAAGTTTGTATTATTTTCACCGGTTTCCGGGATTATTCTTCGTATCGGGGATGGTAATTATACCTTTCCTCGGGCTGATACTGGCATTGGGGATTCTGGTGATCATTATGGCCTTATTAAATATTTTACCTGGTTTTATAGCAATATTCTATGGGTATTTAATAGATCTTATGAACCGCTTTATTAATTTTATTTCTAATCAGGAAGTATTTATTTTTTATGATATTCCATTTTCAGTTGTTCTGATGTTGTTATCTTATTTTACAGTGTTTTTCGGAATTAATCTGATGATCAAACGGAATTTCAGAAATATTGTTTATTTCTTATCGGGAATCATTCTGATCCAAACCTATTTGATTCTGGAAAAGCGAAAAGTTTCAAAGAGCAATGAATTTATCATCTTTAATACGTATAAAAATACACTGATCGGACAAAGAAAAGGAAGTTTACTCAATATTTATTCGGGATCAGGAAAGGTTAAGAACAATGCAATTGTAAAAGACTATATAACCGGGAATACCCATATTGATAGTCTAAGTATCAATAGATTACGGAATTTCTATTTAGTTGGTCATAAAAAGTTTATGTTTATAGACAGCACGGCTCTCTATTCACATAGTTACAAACCGGATATTGTGATACTTACAGGAAGTCCAAAGATTAATTTTGAACGATTGCTTAGAGTTACACACCCTGAAATGGTAATTATCGATCAAAACAATTATCGTTATTATATCGATAGATGGAGGGAAACAACCCAAAGTTATCAGGTAAAATTTTACAGTACATCACAAAAAGGGGCCTTCAGGTATGACTATTAAGGACAAATAGGCTACAATTTTTATGTATATTTGTACGTTTCATAACGTATAAAAGTTTAAAAATGAAGATAATTGTTCCTATGGCCGGAATCGGTTCAAGATTAAGGCCTCATACTCTTACCATTCCAAAACCTTTAACATTGATTGCAGGTAAGCCTATAGTTCAGCGTCTGGTTGAAGATATTGTTAGTGTAGTTGATCAGGAGGTAGATGAGATCGCATTTGTTATTGGCCCGAATTTTCCCACAGGAACCCATGAAAAGCTTTTGCAAATAGCCAGGGATTTGGGTGCTGAAGGAAAAGTATTTATTCAAAAAGAGGCTTTAGGTACCGCTCATGCAATTTACAGTGCCAAACAATCGCTGAGTGGTCCTTGTGTAGTGGCATTTGCCGATACTTTATTTAAAGCCGATTTTAAATTAAACGAAAAGGCGGATGGTGCAGTCTGGGTAAAAAAGGTTAAAGATCCGGCTGCTTATGGGGTGGTAAAAACGGTGGATGGGATCATTACTGATTTTGTTGAAAAACCGAAGGATTTTGTGTCGGACCTCGCTATAATCGGTATTTATTATTTTCAGGATGGAGAACAACTAAAACAGGAAATTCAATACCTTATAGACCATGATATTCGAGAAAAAGGTGAATATCAGCTTACCAATGCTCTGGAGAACATGAAAAAGAAAGGTTTGAAATTTGTGCCGGGAGAAGTGATGGAGTGGATGGATTGCGGTAATAAGAAAATTACGGTAGAAACCAATGCCAAAGTGTTACAGTATGAGCATGAAGAGGGTGTTGAGTTGCATTCAGAGAGTATGGAAAGAATTAATTCTAAAATTATAGATCCTTGTTTTATAGGAAATCATGTAGTATTGAAAAACAGCACTATTGGCCCTAATGTTTCTATCGGAGATCATACTGTGATTGAAGATTCTATGATCAAAGACTCTATGATCCAGGAAAATACTGTTGTAAAAAATGCAATGTTATCTAATGCAATGATTGGTAACAATGTATATTTTGACGGTAAATTTACAACGGTAAGTCTGGGAGATTTCTCGGTTTTAAAATAAGGCATGCAAAAATACAGTTACATATTGATCCTTTACGGAATACTTTTATTTCCGTTTGCACTTTTTTCTCAGGAAGAGATCGCTTCCAAAGAAGAATTGCTGGTTGAGCAGCAGCAGATCAATTTTGAAACTTTCTTTTTTGAAGCTTTGCAGCAAAAAGCTATTGGAAATTATGATAAAGCCATCTATGCCCTTGAAGAATGCCAGAAGATAGAGAAACTAAATCTCGCCGTATTATTTGAATTTTCTAAAAATTATTACGAACAGCATAAATATACTGAGGCAGAATATTACGGAAATCAGGCATTAAATTTACAACCGGATGATACTAATATTATCAAGCATTTAAAAGAAATCAATCTTCGCCAGAACGATTATAAAGAAGCCATAAAATATCAAAATCAGTTAATCTACCGAAATCCGGAGCTGGAACCTGAACTCATTTTTATGTATATTCGTTCCGGAGATATAAAATCGGCTAAAATTTTGATGAAAAAGCTGGAAGAAGAAAATAAATTACCTGCTTCTTACAATTCTTTAAAAGAATCGTTATTTCAAACAGCGGTTGCACAAACGGATAGGGAGTCAAAACCCAGATATGAGGAATCTCCTCTTACAGAATTAGACCGGTTAAAGAAACAATACAATAGCGATAAGGATTATAACTCGCTTAAAAAGGTTTTACAAAGAGAGGTTAAAACCAAACAGTATCTTTTACTGAAAACCGATAGTGAAAATGCTCTTGATCTTTATCCGGGTCAGCCATTTGTTTACTTGTCTCATGCTATCTCGCTGAATAATCTCAGGAGATATAACGACGCTATTAAGACTTTAAATTCCGGACTTGAATTTCTTGTAGATGATAAGTTGCTGGAATCACAATTTATGGAACAGTTGAGTTTGAGTTATAAAGCTTTAGGTGAGAATAAAAAAGCGACAGAATACTATAATAAAATGCTCGATTTACGAAAAAAATAAGATGAAGATGATGAAAAGAGGCTTGCTGTTTTTATTTGTTTTTTCGTTTCTGTTTTCCTGTAAATCCACTAAGAACACTACCGGAAAAATTTCTCATTTGAGCTCAAAAAAAATTGTAGAGAAGTATTACACAACGAACTTTTATCCCGAACAGATCAAAGCACAATTGATCTTTAAATACAAAGGAAAAGAGGAGTTACCTTCTATCAATGCCTCCATGCGAATGATCAAAGACAGCGTTATCTGGATGAGTTTTTCTAAGCTCGGTTTTCCTGTGGGAAAAGTTTTAATTCTTCCTGACAAGGTTTTATTCTACGAAAAGATCAATAAACAATTTTTTGATGGAGATTACCGGCTGATCAGTAATCAGATTGGTACTGAAATGGATTTTGAAAAGGTACAAAATCTTTTTTTCGGTAAGCCTGTATTTGACTTGAAAAAGCAACGATTCAGGCCGGATGTTGATAACAATTTATACAAGCTTAGTTCGAAGAAAAAAAATGAGGGTTTTGATCATTCATTTTGGTTTGATCCGGTATTCTTTAATCTGATAAAAGAAGAGTTTATACATCAGGAGCAACAAAAGAAAGTTAAAATAGAATATAGCTATACAAATAAAAAAGAAAGTTTAAATTTACCTCGTGAATTTTTTATCACTTTGCAAACTCAAAAAGGCGAAACGAGAATTGAAGTTCAGTATAAAAAAGTTGAAATGAATAACAAATTGAACTTTCCTTTTAAATTGCCTCAAAATTATAAAGAAATTAAGTTAAAATGATTTTACTTTTTAAAAGCAAAAAAAATGAACTTTTTAAGGGTGTAAGAAAGAGGAATCATTTTATTTTGTTTTTTATTCTTTTTGCTTTATTAATTCCTGTTACTTCTTATGCGCAAAGTAAAGCTGATCTTGAAAGACAAAGGCAGAAACTTCAAAAAGAGATCAAAGAGATCAACTCTTTATTGTTTAAATCAAAGAATAAAGAAAAAAACCTGCTTTCCGATTTGAACGATCTGAATAAAAGAATCAAAGTTCGTCAAAGACTTATCGAAACCATAGAAAAGGAGACTAAGGAACTTGAACGGGATATCAAAACCAATCAAAAACAAGTTGAGGTACTTCAGAAACATCTGGAAGAATTAAAAGCTGAATATGCCAAAATGGTAAGGCAATCGTATAAAAGCAGGGCCAAACAAAGCAGATTGATGTTTGTTTTGTCTTCTGAAAGTTTTTTACAGGCTTATAAGCGGGTGCAATACATTCAGCAATATGCTAAATACCGTCAGAAACAAGGGGAAGAAATTATATTGGAAACCGTAAAACTTCAAAATCTGAATGATTACCTACTGGAACTGAAAACCGGAAAAGAAGCTTTGCTTTTGGCAAATAAACAAGAAACCGATAGTATTAAAAAAGAAAAATCTACCCGGGAAGGTATGGTGAGATCTGTAAAAAAGAAAGAAAAGAAATATCTTGCTCAGATCAGAAAAAAGCAGAAGGCTGAAAAAGATATTGACAGAAAGATAGAAAAGATCATTCGGGATGCAATTGCTAAATCCAATAAAAAATCTAATGTAAAAGGAACCGGATTTTCTCTTACACCCGAGGCTAAGATCTTAAATAAAAGTTTTGTGGCTAATAAAGGCAAACTTCCGGCTCCGGTTAAAAGAGGAGTTGTGGTAAGGCATTATGGTAAACAGGCTCATCCTACTTTAAAAGGAATTACCATTGAAAGTACCGGGGTACATTATGCTACGGAAAAAGGGGCCAATGCGAGAGTTGTATTTGATGGTAAGGTGTTGGCCATACAGGTATTACCGGGCAAGAAAAAGGCTGTTCTGGTTCAACATGGTAATTATATTTCTGTGTATAAAAATCTTGATAATGTGCTGGTAAGCAAAGGTGATATGGTAAAAACCAAGCAGGAATTAGGAAAAATTCATACCGATAAAACTACAGGAAAAACCATTCTGGTTTTTGTACTCTTTAAAGGAACCCTGCGTCAAAACCCTGAAGACTGGGTGTATAAATTGTAAATACCGTAGCAAAAGGCAAATATTTGTTTCAATTCTATGATTTTTGAACAGACATACGAAGGGTCAGTCCATAAATTACTAAGATGTTTCAATTTGCTTTATTCCGGGCCTAAGGTCCGGCTGATATTCAATACTTTATCTTTGAAATATTATAGAAAGACATTACCATGTTTTACAATGGTCTCAATATTCTACAAAAAAAGGGCTTTATTCTTTAAAGATAAAACCCTGATTTTTTATACTGAATAATTCCTTGATCAATTCTTTACAAGAAGATTTTTTTTACGAACTTTTAATTCTGACAAAACATTGATGGCTTCATCTACATAAATATCCTTTTTCAGATTGTTATGCCATATTTCACGTTTTTTTGCAAAGATCGAATCATTTTCAACCTTTGGCATTTCATATTTTGGTGATGTAAAATCAAGATTACTTTTATAATCGCTGATAGGTTCAAATTTCTTACTTTCCTCTTCACGTGTCAGAATATCATCTTTATAATCTTCATAAGCCAGATAAACAGTTTTATCATCTCTGCTTTCCCTCAGCCACTTAGCATTTTCATCGATGAGTTTAAACTGAGGATCGCTGTAAATCCTTTCTTTAGCATTATTTACTACTGTAGTAAAATTTTCATAAATATCTAAAGGAGTATATTTGGCAGGTTCCACTTTATCCCAGGGTAACGGGTTTTTTTCATCGCGTTCGCCAATATCGAGATAAGTATATTTGTCCGGAACAGAAATATCAGATTTCACCCCTTTAAGTTGTGTTGAACCTCCGTTAATTCTGTAAAATTTCTGGATGGTCATTTTTAGTGCGCCAAGATCTTTTGGATAATTGTAATAATTATTGAGAGGTAAAAGGTTTTGTACGGTACCCTTACCAAAGGATTGTTTGCTTCCAATTATTACAGCCCGGCGGTAATCCTGCATCGCAGCAGCGAAGATCTCAGAAGCTGATGCAGACAATTCATTCACCAAAATTACAAGTGGACCTTCCCATTGTATTTTATTATTCTTATCGGATTTTACGATAGGTTTTTCACCACGGTATTTTACCTGCACTACAGGTCCGTCTTTGATGAAAAGTCCTGCAATTTCAATAGCGGTTTTCAAAGAACCTCCACCGTTATCTCTGAGATCGATCAATAATCCTTCCACATTTTCCTGCTCTTTCAGTCTTTTGATCTCTTTTTCCATATCGGTTGCCGAGTTGCGATAATTCTTCTCGCTAAAATCGATATAAAATTTTGGCAGATTGATCACACCAAAATTTCGGTTATTCATTTTTACCACACTTGATTTGACAAAGGTCTCTTCCAGTTCAACGATATCCCTTACAATAGAAATAACTTTTATCGATCCATCGAGTTTGAGTACGGTAAGATTAACTTCTGTTCCCTTTTTACCTTTGATAAATTCAATGGCATCATCCAGTCGCATTCCGATGATATCGATAGGATCTCCATCTCCCTGGGCAACTTTTAAAATAGCATCACCAACTTCAAGTTCTCCTCCTCTCCAGGCAGGTCCGCCCGAGATCAATTCAACCACGGTAGTATACTCGTCTTTTTTTCTAAGTCTGGCACCTATTCCCTCGAGTTTACCGGCCATATTGATATCAAATTTCTTTTTGTCTTTAGGAGCAAAATATGAAGTATGAGGGTCAAATCCAAGAGTAATACTGTTGATAAAGATCGAGAACCAATCTTCTTCTTCAAGGTCATCCATAAAATCGTAAAAATCATCCAAACTTTTTTTGGTACCTTCTCGGGCCTCACTTTCAAGTTTATTAAATGATTTTACCGGATAGTTTTTATCGTTTTTAAGTTGCTTTTCCTGAAAGGATTCTTTTTCATAAAGTCGTGAAAGAGTGCTTACTTTTAATTGCTTATGCCATAAAGCAATCATTTCGTTTTTGTTTTTTGGAAAAGGTTTTTTGTCGTAATCGATTAAAAAAGTATCTCTTTTAGAAAAGTCAAAGGGATTTGCAAGAATCTCTTTGTAAATATTTTCAGCATCTTTTAAACGTTTAACATATTTATTGTAAACTAAATAAAAGAACGTCAGATCTTCATTTTTGATCTGATCATCGATTAAGTATTTATATTGTGAAAATTCGTCAATATCTTTTTGGTAAAAGAATCTTTTTGTGGGATCTACTGATTTAATAAAATCATTAAAAACCTTTTCTGAAAATTCATCATTTATTTTCGTAGGCTGATAATGTCCTTTTTGTAAGGCAAATCTGATCAGTGAGATCAGTACTTTATCTTTTTCCGGATCGGGTTCACTTTTATTCTGAAAACCTAAAAATAATCCTGCAAGGAGGATGAGGGTGATGATTATTTTATAATTCTTTTTCATGAACTGAATCAATTTATGCATTATATTTTTTTTAGTTTACCACTAAAACGGTGCCAAGATAATAAAATTTAAGGCTGAATGATAAAAATATTTTAAAACCAATGTTCCTCAGTGTACTGCTTTTTCTATTATTTATAGAGGCTAAGGAAAATTCAAATATCAAATTTTATTTAAAATAACACTTAATCTAAACATGCAATACTATTAAATTTAATTAATCTTTGCTGCTAATGAAATGTTAAAGATTAATTATCCTTAACAATATATTAAATTACTTAAATTTGTTAAAAATTTTTAAAATGCACTCAAAACCCTTGATCTTAGTAACCAACGACGACGGAATTACAGCTCCCGGTTTAAGAAATCTCATCTCAATTATGGATGAAATTGGAGAGGTTGTTGTCATAGCACCAGACAGTCCGCAAAGCGGAATGGGTCATGCTATAACTTTAGATTCTACGATTTATTGTGATTTGATAACAAATGATGACAGAAATAAGGAAGAATACCGATGTTCAGGTACTCCTGCCGATTGTGTAAAGATGGCTGTGAGCGAGGTTTTAGACAGAAAACCGGATCTTTGTGTCTCGGGAATCAATCATGGATCCAATTCGTCAATTAATATTTTGTACTCGGGAACAATGAGTGCCGCCATAGAGGCCGGAATTGAAGGCATACCTGCAATAGGATTTTCTCTGCTGGATTTTTCGTGGAATGCCGATTTTAAAAAACTGAAACAACATATCAAGAAGATTGCTTTGGAAGTTTTAAAGAACGGTTTGCCGGAAGGCGTGGTTCTAAATGTAAATTTTCCAAAACTTGAAGAGGGAAAAGATTTTAAGGGTATTCGTATCAGCAGGCAGGCCAGAGCCAACTGGAAAGAAGAATTTGATAAAAGAGTAAATCCGCAGGGGAAAGAATATTACTGGCTTACCGGAAAATTTAAATATCTGGATGAAGGGGAAGATACCGATATCTGGGCGTTGGAAAATGATTATATTTCGGTTGTTCCGGTGCATTTTGACCTGACAGCACACAGATTTATCAACGATTTAAAAGAATGGAAATTATGATTCAAAAAGAAATGCTTATAGGTTTTACCGTTGCGATCATCGCTACTTTTTTTGGACTCTTTTTGTATATTGAATTTATTTCTTCGTACAGTTTTGACGAGACGGTTTCAATGATCACGGAAGGCAGTCTCTGGGGTAAGGTCTTAGGACTGGCAGCTATTCCTAATCTTTTTGTATTTTTTATTTATTTAAAGAAAAAGCAGGATTACAGGGCAAGAGGAGTGATGCTGGCCACTTTTTTTGTTGCATTTCTTATTTTGATCGCACAATTCTTTTAACAGATGAAGTACTATATTATAGCCGGTGAAGCGTCGGGCGATCTACATGCCTCTAACCTGATGAAAGCTTTGAAGAAAAAAGATCACAAAGCTGATTTCAGATTTTGGGGAGGCGACTTGATGCGTTCGGTTGGAGGTACAGAAGTAAAGCATTACCGCGATCTGGCCTTTATGGGTTTTGCAGAGGTGCTGATGAACCTAAAAACCATTTTAAACAATATAAAATTCTGTAAACAGGATATTTTAAACTATCAGCCGGATGTTTTGATCCTTGTAGATTATCCGGGTTTTAATATGCGTATTGCCGAGTTCGCTAAAAAAGAAGGAATTCCGGTGCATTATTATATTTCACCACAGATCTGGGCCTGGAAAGAAAATCGTATTCATAAGATCAAAAGAGACGTAGATCATATGTATGTGATCCTTCCTTTTGAAAAGGATTTTTATGAAAAGAAGCACAATTATAGTGTAGATTTTGTAGGTCATCCGTTGCTGGATGCCATAGCAGAAAGATCTGCAACCGATATAGATGGGTTTTTAAATGAATTCGGCCTGAACGATCAACCTGTCATTGCTTTACTTCCGGGAAGCCGTAAACAGGAAATTAAAAAGATGTTATCAGTTATGCTGAAAATGCTTCCTAAATATAAAGATTACCAGTTTGTTATTGCGGGTGCACCGAGTCAAAAACTTGAATTTTATCAGGAATTTATCAAAGATCAACCTACTATTAAAGTTGTTGAAAACCGTACCTATGACCTGTTGTCGGTAGCTTATGCTGCCTTGGTTACTTCGGGTACGGCTACCCTTGAGACAGCTTTATTCAAAGTACCTGAGGTAGTCTGCTACAAAGGGAATGAATTATCGTATCAAATAGGGAAACGGCTGGTAAAGAACATCAAATATATTTCTTTGGTTAATCTTATTCTGGATAAAGAGGCGGTTACCGAACTGATACAAGGCGATTTTAATAAAAACCGTTTAGAGGAAGAACTGGAAAAGATCCTCGATAAGAGTTTCAGAAAAAAGATCTTTGGTAGTTACTACGAACTGGAACAAAAATTAGGCGGGACCGGCGCCAGTGAAAAAACAGCAGAACTTATTCTGAAATACAGTAAAAATAAATAATTCTATACTATTTTGCTGCGGTTTCAGGTTATTTAAAAGCAGGTATACCTGTAATATCCATTCCTGTGATCAGCAAATGTATATCATGAGTACCTTCATAAGTGATTACCGATTCCAGATTCATCATATGCCGCATGATAGAATATTCACCTGTAATTCCCATAGCTCCCAGGATCTGACGTGCTTCACGGGCAATATGTAAAGCCATATCTACATTATTTCGTTTGGCCATTGAGATCTGTGCCGGAGTAGCCCGGTATTCATTTTTTAAAACGCCTAATCGCCAGGTAAGTAATTGTGCTTTTGTGATCTCCGTAATCATTTCGGCCAGCTTTTTTTGTTGTAACTGAAAAGCAGCAATAGGTTTGCCAAACTGAGTCCTTTCTTTTGCATATCTCAAAGCAGTATCATAGCAATCCATGGCGGCACCAATGGCTCCCCAGGCAATTCCATAACGGGCAGAATCAAGGCACATTAACGGTGCGCCAAGTCCGCTTTTGCCGGGTAAAATATTTTTTTTAGGAATTTTTACATTATCAAAGATAAGTTCTCCTGTAGCCGAAGCTCTTAACGACCATTTGTTATGGGTTTCAGGAGTTGAAAATCCATCCATTCCTCGCTCCACGATTAATCCGTGGACTCTTCCTTCTTCATTTTTAGCCCAGATAACAGCAATATCTGCAAAAGGAGCATTAGAGATCCACATTTTTGCTCCGTTGAGCAAATAATGATCCCCCATATCTTTATACCGGGTTTCCATTCCACCCGGGTTTGATCCGTGATTGGGTTCGGTCAGGCCGAAACAGCCCATTATTTCACCCGAGGCAAGTTTAGGTAAATATTTTTGTTTTTGTTCTTCGGTCCCGAATTTCCAGATGGGATACATTACGAGTGAAGATTGTACAGAAGTTGTAGAGCGAATACCCGAATCTCCCCGTTCGATCTCTTGCATAATGAGTCCGTACGACATCTGATCTAAACCGGCTCCTCCGTATTCCGCAGGGATAAAGGGGCCAAAAGCCCCGATCTCTGCCAATCCTTTTAAAATTTGTTTTGGAAATAAAGCTTTTTGAGCAGCCTCTTCAATTATTGGCGTAACTTCGCGTTTAACCCATTCGCGGGCAGCACTGCGAACCAGCTTATGTTCATCGGAAAGTAAATCATCTAATTGATAATAATCGGGAGCCTGAAACAGATCTTGAGCCATAGTTTAAGAATTGAGATTTTAAGTAACAAATTTACTATTCCCTTTTTAAAAGATTAAAGGTTTTAGCAAATAAACAGGATAAAAATTAATTCCATATTTTTGCAGGGATGCAAAGTACTTTTAAAAAAGAGGAAAAACTAAAGAAAAAGAAACTAATCGGACAATTATTTGCTCGGGGCCGTTCCCTTAGTGCATTTCCGGTTAAACTTATTTACCTGCAAACCGATCATGATTCTCATTATAAAATCCAGGCAGGAGTATCTGTTTCTAAGCGTAATTTTAAAAAGGCTGTAGACAGAAACCGTATCAAGAGATTATTACGGGAGGTTTATAGAAAAAATAAGTACCTGATATACGAGTTTGAACATACTAAAAAACATATATTTATGTTTATATACGTAGGGAAAAAAGAAGAAACTTATGCTGTTTTGGAAGAGAAGATGAAACAGCTGATCAATAAGTTTCTTCAGTTATAAAGTATTAAAAATGAAAAGAATAAAAAGAACCGGAATTATTGCTTTAGTTTTAAGTTCTGTTTTTGCTTTTTTTGCATACAAAACAGATTACTTTGAAGTGGCCAAACAAATAGAGATCTATACCTCTTTGTTCAAAGAATTGAACATGTATTATATCGATGATATTAATCCGGCGAGACTTACCGAAAAATCTATTGATAATATGCTGAATGATCTGGATCCCTACACGCGTTTTTATGATGAGCAACAAGTGGAAGAGGTTAAGATTCTTTCAGCAGGAGAATACAGTGGAATAGGAGCTACCACAAAATATATCGGGGATAAACTTACTGTTTTTGAACTGCATAAAGATATGCCGGCGGATAAAGCAGGTTTAAAAGTCGGGGATGAGATCATCAGGGTTGACCAGATAGCGGTTACAGATCAAAATAAACATGAAATCTCAGCGCTGTTGAAAGGAGCCGAGGATACCAAGGTGAAGTTACAGGTTAAGAGACAAGGTAAAATCATTAATTTTAATGTTCAGCGTAAAAAGATCGATATCAATCCGGTTCCCCATTATCAGATGATTGACGACAAAACCGGCTATATATCATTTATAAAATTCAATACCAAAGCCTCAGATGCTGTAAAAAATGCCTTTCTTGATCTAAAATCGAAGGGGATGGAACAACTGATACTCGACCTGAGAGGAAATCCCGGCGGATTGCTTAACGAAGCGATTGAGATTACAAATTTCTTTATTCCTAAAGGAGAAACTGTGGTAACTACCAGGGCAAAACTTAAAAAATGGAGTGAGATCTATCGCACCCGTAATGAACCGATTGATCTTGATATACCTATTATAATTCTGATCAATGGCAATTCGGCCTCGGCCGCTGAGATTGTATCCGGATCTTTACAGGATCTTGACCGTGCTGTGATCCTGGGAGAAAGATCCTTTGGAAAAGGATTGGTACAACGTTATCGTGATTTACCTTACGGAACCAAGTTAAAACTGACCATCTCAAAATATTATACCCCGAGTGGTAGAAATATTCAGGAACTGGATTATACCCACAGAAATGGTAAGGAAGTACCAAAATTTTCATCAGAACAAAGAGCTCTTTTCCACACAAAGAACGGAAGAAAAGTTTACGGCGGAGGCGGTATAGCACCCGATGTAAAAATTGAAAAACCCAAAAGAAGCACTTCAACAGAAGCTTTGCTTAGCTCGGATGCGATTTTTAATTTTGTTACCGAATACTATTATGCACATCCAAAAATAGCACAACCAAAAGACTTTATGCCAGATAACAGTATTTATAAAGAGTTTATCAGTTATCTTGAATCTCATCCTGATAGTTTTGAGACTCAAACGGAAAAAGTTTTTAAAAATGGTTTTGAAGGGATGGAAAAAGAAGCCTATTTTAATTCTGTTTACGGTGAATATCATACCCTGATGAAGAAGATCCAACAGGAGAAAATAAAAGAGCTTAAAAAAAATCAGGAAGAAATTCAGGAATATTTGAATAATGAAATTTTAAACAGGTATTTTTACAAGAAAGGAGAATATATCAATCATATTTATCACAGCAAATATATTTCAGAAGCAACAAGAATTCTGAATGATCAGAACGAATATCAAAAAATCTTACACTAAAATGAACGGAATTATAAGAACTAAAGCCCATGAATCGTCAAATGCCATTGAACGGATTTATATTACGATGCGTCACTTGTTCAATCGTGGTTTCTACAAACCCATGGGTGTATCGGGAAATACGTTAAAACAAGCCTTACTAACCTTACGCCCCGAGATCTATGGTACTATTGGCGAAGAAAAACTCGAACTGGAAGGATTGCTTTATATTATTGACAGGTTACCCGAAGGGATTGCTGAATGTCGCTATGTTAATCTGACTGCTGAAGAAGGCTTCTCAAACTCACATTTTCCCGCAATTGTTCCGGCCAAAAGAAGAAGGAATTGCTACAGAATTGATAAAGATCAGATGAATATTGAGATCACAAGGGGAAGATCGGATATTTACGACGTTCTAACACATTTAACTTTCTTATATATTGAAGCCGAAAAGATTGCAAGAAGGATTTTGATTTCTGAAGATGGAGAGTTAACGAGAGAGTGGAAAATTCTGGAAGATATCATCATTAATAACAAAGCCCTGGATAATGAGAAAGAGGAGGTACTTTTTTCTTATTTATCGAGCATTCTGGGAAGAACATTTCAGGAAGTTCAGGAAATTCACAAAAAATTTGCAACGGATGGAAATCCTAACCGTTTTTTTGAAATCATCTACTGGATGGGTAAACTGGCTTTTAATGAGATCTTTGAAGAAAAGAAACGCGCCATCACTTTTAGTCCGGTTTTAAGAGAAATGATCGGCCATCATCTTTATGGAGATATCTGGGCAACCAATATAAAAAGAACGATTTTTGAAAAAGGCTTGCTCGACAGGCCGGTTCATATTATCAGTGCTAATATGCACAGTGTGATGAATTCGATCTACGCCCCCATTGTTCTTACGGAAGAAAGTAAAAATAATAAAGGAAATGCCCTGTTTGAACTTTTAAGTAAGGAAGAGAATGACGTTTTACGTAAGAAGGTAAAAAATTATGCAGCCAAGAACGGATTGACCTTTTTAAGAGATCAATCGGGAACCAATATTAATGTTCAGATCATTGATACACAAAAGGTTGATTTTAAGAAATCAAATTTTAAAATTGACGAAACGCAAGAGAAAAAACCTGTAATTATTGTAATGGATTATGCTTTTGGAGAACAGGCTTATGAAACGATGGATGAGTTGCTAAAGCCCTACGAAGATGAATATGGAGAAAAACATTTTTTAAATATCGAATCGGTCTCTGTGATGGGAAAAGCCGGTATTTTGAAAGGAAATAAAGGAGATATTATGATTCCTACAGCCCATGTTTTTGAAGGTACGGCTGATAATTACCCATTTAAGAACCAATTTAAAAAAGAAGATTTTTTGGGTCAGGATCTAAAAGTTTTTAAAGGAACCATGGTAACAGTGCTGGGAACTTCGCTGCAAAATAAAGATCTTTTAGAATTCTTTCAAAAGTCAACATGGAAAGTTATCGGACTTGAGATGGAAGGAGCACATTACCAAAAAGCGATACAATCGGCTTCCAAGATCCGGGGCAACATCAATAAAAAGGTAAAGGTAAGATATGCTTATTATGCCTCAGATAATCCGCTAAAGACGGGCAGTACACTTGCCTCAGGAGGTCTGGGTACAACCGGGGTAAAACCAACCTATTTGATCACTCAAAAAATATTGGAGCAGATATTGTAAAATGATAACTATATTTGTCTAAATATTACTCTTTAAAATGGAAGAAAAAAAACCAAACCCTCAGGAAGAAGAAGTAGATCTGGGAAATTTGTTTGTAGTAATAGGCAGAGGTATCCGAAACTTTTTTAATGCTGTTTTTTATTTTTTTTCTCAGGTTTATCACTATCTTATCCTGTTGTTGATCTTTATTAAAAAGCATACTTTAAAACTAGGTATTGCTTTGATTTTAGGATTTATAATCGGCTTTGTATTACATAAAATAGAGCCAAAAACCTATGTTTCAAAAATGCTGGTGGAATCGAATTTTAACAGCGGAGTTCAGTTATACAAGCAAATAGATTATTTAAACGATCTGGTTAAGAAAAAAGACACAAATTCGCTTGCCGGTATTCTTAACATAAGCAGTGAAGTAGCTTCAAATCTGAAAAAATTTGATGTTTTTGCTTATCAGCCTGATAAGAACAGATACAAGGCCTATGATGAGTATATGCAAAAAACAGATACGATCTATACCCAGGATTTTACTTTTGATGATTTTAAAAGGAGAATAAAAGATTCTGATCTTCGGTTTCATGAAATCGAAGTAGAATCGAATTTAAAAAATTCATTTGTAGATCTTACGCCCGGTATAGTTCATCTGGTGGAGAATGAATATTTTAAAAACAGGAAACAGATTGAAAAAGGAGAAATCCTTCATAAAATAGAGGTCTTGAACAAAAACCTGGTTCAGGTTGATTCTTTAAGGGAATTGTATAAAGAAGTATCCTTAAAGGAAGCAGAAAAACCTGTAGTTACATCAACCATAGAGATCTCACAAAAAGAATATAAGAAAGGAGAAAACGATATCAAACTTTTTGATATTTCCAACGATTTGTTAAATCAGATCAACGCTACCCATCAAGAGCTGATCAGAAAAAATGATGTTCTGAATATTATTTCCGATTTTGATCAGGTTGGAGTACCGGATAAAAATATTACCCATAAAAAATATTTCCAGTTTGCAATATTGTTCTTTGGGTTAATGTTGGGGTGGATATTACTGAAGGGTTTGAATAAGTATTTAGATGGTTATAGGAAAGAATAAGATTATATTCTAATAATAATCACTATGATAATTAGCGATCTTAATATTCTGTTTATTCAAAGAGTTATTACAGGTTATAGATTAGAGTTGATTAAAGAACTAGCTAATTATTATAAACATGTAGGGATTATTTCTTCTAAAGGGAATACTACAGGAACTCTTAAAATTGTCGATTATTCTTCAGCTACGGATGAGTATAATAATCTATCAATATTTTTATTAAGCTCTATTAAAATTCAATATAGAGGAGAAAGCAGGGAGACGAGTTTATTTTTTTATCCAAAATCTTTAAAATTCATCAATAATTATGATATTATTGTTTTCGAGGGAACAACCAACATCATCAATAATTATTATTTAATACCTTATGCCAGATTTTTGAATAAAAAAGTTATTTTTTGGGATGCAGGATATTCTTTAAATAAGAGAACTTTGAAAAGAAAAATCATTGATGCTTTTAATATTCCTCTTTTAAAGTTGTCTCATTTACAAATGGCATATTCAAATTTGGCAAAAAGCTATATGGAAAAGTATATGGGAGCTGACAATGTTTTTGTAAACCTGAACACGATCAATACCTCATATTTTGATGGAATAAGTAAGGAAATTTATAGTAATGCCAAAAGCTATAAATTAAATAAAAATGACGTGCAGTTATTATATGTGGGAATTGTGGAAGAACGAAAAAAAATTAAAGAGCTTATTGAAATAGTTTTGCAACTAAATAAGAATTCAAAAAGATTTTCTTTGACCATCATTGGATCAGGTAAAGACTTAGAAAACCTAAAAAGAGAATATAACCTAAATTTTGAGATTAAATTCATCGGTGCTTTATATGATTATGATAAACTGAAATCCTATTATTTTAATAGTGACCTTTTTATATTACCGGGTGACGGAGGTTTAGCAATATTACAATCACTCTTATTTGGATTGCCGGTAATTAGTGTAAAAGGAGCTGACGGGACTGAATTAGATTATATAAAACATAAACCCTTTCTTTTGAATAATTTAAATGAATTACCTTTACTTTTAGAGAATATAGAAAGTATTGACAGATTAGCTATATATCAAAGTGTTTCTGATATTAATTCAAAAAATTGGATGGATAATCTAAATAACAAAATAGCAGAACTTGTATAATCAGTTAAATGGAAAGCAGCCTTAAGTATAGAAATGTTTATGATTCCTTTATTATTTTTTCTGTTGTACTATTGGTATTCTTTTATGATTATTTTAATACTTTTTTAGGGTATTATGATGAGTTTTTTTCTTTATTATCCTTTATTGTAATACTAACAATTGTTTTATTTAAAAAAAGAATAATATTATATAAAAGAGAAATTTATATTATAATTTCCTTGTTTTTTATTTTGATTATAGGACTAATATCAAATTATCATTCTAATAAACTTGGAAAAACTACTGATGGAAGGGCGATAATAGGAGATATAATAAATTTTTATAAGGCTTTTGTTGCATATTTTGGAGTAAGATTTATTGCAAAAAAGATCAACTCTGTAGAAATACTTAAAAAACTAACCAAGATTTCAGAAATAGCTTTTTATATTCTTAT
>JANTGS010000040.1 GCA_024762795.1 Flavobacteriaceae bacterium
TTCTTCAAAAACAACTTTATAATATTCATCAAGTTTTTCTCTTATCATGATTTTTTAATTAGTATAGTGTTTTACAATATAGAAAAAATTAGATTTTTTCTGCCACATAATCTAGAATTATTTTTGTTGCCCCGGTATTTTTTAAAATATAGACCTTTGAGATCTTACCTTTTTCTTTTCTATAATCCGGATCGGTATACAATGTCTTCAACGATTTGTTAAAAGATGACTGATCGTTAACAACTTTACATCCGCCCAGTTTAACCAGGTCCACAGCTTCTTTAAAATTACTGTAAACAGGTCCGATAACAACCGGAAGTCCAAAAGTTGCGGGCTCCAAAACGTTATGTACCCCCTCTTTATCAAACCCACCGCCTATATAAGCTGCATCAGCATAACTGAACACTTTTGTCAGGATTCCTACGGTATCTACAATAAAAACCTGAGCCTTATTGTTTTTTACTTTATCAGAATACATTGTAACGGTTTTATTTATTTGTTTCTTCAGATGAGCAATCAGATCCGGTTTGATATTGTGTGGTGCAATGATGATCTTTTCATCTTTATCAGCCTGATTATTGATATAATTAATCAGATATTTTTCATCACTGGGCCAGGTACTTCCGGCCACAAGAGTATATTTATTTTGTTTAAAATTCTTTATAAAATCAAGGCTGTTGTCTTGTTTTAGGATCTCAAAAACCCGGTCGAAACGAGTGTCACCGCTAATGGTAACATTATGTAATCCAATATTTTTTAACAGTTCTTCAGATTCTTTATTTTGAACAAAAAAATGACTGAAAGCTTTCAGGGATTTTCTCATCCAGCCTCCGTATGATTTAAAGAAAGCCTGATCTTTCCTAAAAACCCCTGAGATCAAAAGAGTCTCAGTTTTTCTGTTTAAAAGTTCCCGTAAAATATTAGGCCAGAATTCATATTTGATAAAAAATACCATTTCCGGATGTATAATATCGAGGAACTTTTTTGCATTTTTTTTTGTGTCCAGAGGCAAATAAGTAACTACATCTGCAAAGGCATAATCCTTTTGCACTTCATATCCCGAAGGGGAAAAAAAAGTAAGCAGGATCTTGTAAGCAGGATATTTTTTTTTTACAGCTTCGATCAAGGGTCTGCCTTGTTCAAACTCACCCAAAGAGGCGCAATGAAACCATAAAACACGGTCCTCTTTTTTTATTTTTGAGTGCAAAATACCAAAAGTTTCTTTTCTTCCCTCCATAAAAAGCCTGATCTTTTTATGGAAAAGAGCTATGATCTTCAGGAAAAAACCGGTAGTGTAAACAGATATGTTATATAACCAAAACATTTGACGTGCTAAGATAAAAATTTAGGCTTAAAGCGAGTAAATAATTTGTATTTTTGCTCCTTTCAACCTCCGAAAGGAAATTTAACTATAAATTCATGAAGAAAATACAAATGGTTGATCTGCAGAGTCAGTATCAGAAAATCAAACCGGAAATTGATAAAACTGTAACTGAAGTGATCAGCTCGGCAGCTTTTATCAACGGGCCAGAAGTAAAAAAGTTTCAAAGCGAACTGGAAACTTATTTAGATGTTAAAAATGTAATTCCCTGTGCCAACGGTACGGATGCCCTTCAAATTGCCATGATGGGGCTCGGACTTAAACCCGGTGATGAAGTGATCACAGTAGATTTTACTTTTGCCGCTACTGTTGAGGTTATTGCACTTTTACAGCTTACTCCTGTTTTGATAGATGTGGATAAAGATACTTTTAATATGGATATTGAAGCTTTGAAAAAAGCCATTACTCCAAAAACAAAAGCCATTGTGCCTGTACACTTGTTCGGGCAGTGTGCCAATATGGAAGAGATCTTAAAAGTTGCTCAAGAACATGATCTATTCGTGATCGAAGATACAGCTCAGGCTATAGGTGCCAATTATACCTTTAGTAATGGCAGTGTTAAAAAAGCCGGGACGATTGGCAATGTGGGTACAACTTCTTTCTTCCCTTCAAAAAATCTGGGGTGTTATGGCGATGGAGGTGCTATCTTTACCAATGATGATGATCTGGCCTATAAAATCAGGGGAATTGTAAACCACGGAATGTATAAAAGATATTATCACGATGTGGTGGGGGTAAATTCAAGGCTCGACAATATTCAGGCAGCAGTTTTAAGGGTTAAATTACCTCATCTCGATGATTATTGTGATGCGAGAAGAAAAGCTGCCGAGTATTACAATCAGGGATTTTCGGTTACCGATAAGATCTCTACACCAAAAACAAGCAATTTTACAAGCCATGTATTTCACCAGTACACATTACGATTAAAAGATACCGACCGGAATGCATTGCATCAGCATTTGCTGGATAAGGGAATTCCCAATGCTATTTATTACCCGGTTCCGTTACACAGCCAGAAAGCCTACGCCGATGAAAGATATAATGAAGACGATTTTAAAGTAACTAATGAACTGATCGAAACTGTAATCTCTTTGCCTATGCATACTGAACTTGAAAAAGAGCAGCAGGATCTGATCATCAACACTATTTTAGAGTTTATCAAATAAATTTAAGCATTATAAACACAAAATAAACTCAAAGTTCGCTTTGTGTTTGAAATAAAAAAATATGGATAAGAATAAAATACTGGTTACAGGAGGTTTGGGATTTATCGGATCTCACACAGTAGTTGCTTTGCAAAAGGAAGGATTTGAAGTAGTTATTATCGATGACCTGTCTAATTCAAAGATCGAAGTTTTAGACGGGATTACTGCTATTACAGGGGTCAAGCCCGAATTTGTTCAATTCGATCTGAAAAAGAAAGATCTGGTAGAACAATTCTTTAAAACACATCATATTGACGGGATCATTCACTTTGCAGCCTCAAAAGCAGTAGGAGAAAGTGTTGAAAAACCTTTAATGTATTATGAAAATAACATTTCAACGCTGATCTACCTTTTACAGGAATCGGTTAAGAATAATGTTGAGAATTTTATTTTCAGTTCTTCCTGTACTGTTTACGGTCAGGCCGATGAGCTGCCAATTACAGAAAATGCTCCTATTAAACCGGCAGAATCTCCTTACGGAAATACCAAACAGATCGGTGAGGAAATTTTGAATGATACCGCTAAAGTTGAAGATATCAATGTGATTGCATTACGTTATTTTAACCCGATTGGAGCGCATTCCAGTACCAAAATAGGGGAATTACCTATTGGAGTACCCCAGAATCTGATTCCTTTTGTAACGCAAACCGCTGCCGGAATTAGGAAAGAATTACAGGTTTTTGGCGATGATTATCCAACTCCTGATGGTACAGCTATCCGCGATTATATTCATGTGGTAGATCTGGCAGAAGCTCATGTAGCTGCCTTAAACCGACTGCTAGAAAAGAAGAATAAAAGTAAATTTGAAACTTTTAACGTGGGTACCGGAGAAGGAAATTCAGTGCTGGAAGTGATCAGGGCTTTTGAGAAAGTGAGCGGTAAAAAGCTGGATTACAAGATTGTAGGCAGAAGAGAGGGAGATATTACCTCTGCTTATGCTGACACTACTCTGGTTAATAAAGAATTAGGATGGAAATCAAAACTGAATCTGGAAGATGCTTTAAAATCGGCCTGGGAATGGCAGTTAAAACAAGTATAAAATTAATAAAAAAAGGAAGTGATTCTTCTCGACAGAGATCATAACTAAAGAAGTTTCTAAATGAAAAAAATACTTATTACCGGAGGTGCCGGGTTTATCGGATCTCATGTGGTTCGTTTGTTTGTTAATAAATACCCTGAATATCATATTTATAATCTCGATGCATTGACGTATGCCGGAAATCTGGAAAACATCAGGGATATTGAAAACAAACCCAATTATACATTTGTTAAGGGAGATATAAAAGATATTCCTTTTATCGACAGTCTTTTTGAACAAGAAAAATTTGATGCGGTAATTCATCTGGCTGCTGAAAGCCATGTAGACCGGTCTATTACAAATCCTAATGAATTTATTGAAACCAATGTAGTGGGAACGGCCAATCTATTAAACGCTTTTCGGGATACCTGGAAGGATAATTTTGATGGAAAGCTTTTTTATCATGTTTCCACAGATGAGGTTTACGGATCACTGGGCAAAACGGGTTTGTTTAAAGAAACTACTTCTTATGATCCTCAATCGCCTTACGCTTCTTCTAAAGCGGCTTCAGACCATTTTGTACGGGCCTACGGCAATACCTACGGATTACCCTTTGTAATTAGTAATTGTTCCAATAACTACGGGGCCAATCAGTTTCCTGAAAAATTGATTCCGTTGTTCATCCATAATATAAAAAATAACAAACCGCTTCCTGTGTATGGAGACGGAAAATATACACGCGACTGGCTTTATGTTGTTGATCATGCCAAAGCTATTGATGAGATCTTCCATAAAGGGAAAAGACAGGATACCTACAATATAGGCGGTTTTAATGAATGGACCAATATTGATCTGATCCTTTTACTTTGTGATCTGATGGACGGACGCCTTAAAAGAACCAAAGGAGATTCTGCAAAACTGATCACCTATGTGAAAGACAGAGCAGGCCATGACCGACGTTATGCTATCGATGCCAACAAACTGAATAAAGAACTGGGCTGGAAACCAAGTGTTACCTTTGAAGAAGGGCTGGCAAAAACTTTAGACTGGTATCTTGACAATGAAGAATGGCTGGAAAATGTAACTTCAGGTGCTTATCAGGAATACTATAAAAAGATGTACGGCGAATAAACTTTTAGAGGTCAAACCTGAAAGTTACACCTCCTAAAACCTGAAACCCCTGAACCTGGAAATTAGTATATTTCTGATAATTGGAGTTCAACAGGTTGTTAAGCCTGAGAAAAACCGACCAGGTATCGTTAAAATAATAACCTCCATCGATATTGATATCGAAATAAGTGGTATTGGTTATTCCTTTAGAACTGTTATCCGGTAAAATGATCAATTCATCTTTTCTGTCGCTGGCAAAGAAAACATTGGCATTGGCATACCATTTATTTTGTTTATAGCGTGCCAGAATTGTTGCCTTGAGCATGGGTAAATTCCATGCGTATTCCTGTTCTTTCAGGTTATAGGAATTGAATTCGATATTTCCTCCTAATTTCAGATTTTCATCAAAATCGAAGATCACTTCCGCGAAAGCGTTGATCGTTTGAACCTCATCGTAAACCACATCAAAAGAATTTCCAGCTTCATATCCCAGATTTTCATCAATATAATTGGTACCATTGGTTTTGGAGGCATTTAATTTAAACAGGGCTTTATCCACTTCATTGCCATAGGAGGCCCGGGCATTAAAGGTAAAACTTGTAGCAAGTTTTCCTTTAGCCCCTACATAGGCTTTGTATTGCTGATCCGTCCTGAGGATATTAAGTGTTGGCGAAACAAAAGGATTTTCATTAACAAAATCCTCATAAGAATTTTGATACAGATCTCCTACAACACCTGCATAAGCAATGAGATTATCCCCACTGATCTTATAGGATGCGGTTACATTGGGATAGATGTAAAATTTAGTAGCATCATTTTCATTATCGGTAATACCCATATACATTCTTGCCCCAATGTTTACACTAAGGTTATCACGAAGCATAGTAAAATTAGGGTGCAAACCTATGTTAAAGAAGTTATGGCCAATAGTGCCTGTCCTCATATAATTATTCCTGAAATTACCATTGAGGTATTCGAGAGTAACAAAAGTATTGATCAACTCTTCCCAAACGGGAATTTCGATATTTCCTTTGATATTCAGATGGTTCTCATCACTGTTAAGTTGATCGAAAAAACGGGTAAAATTTACTTCTCCGTTATGAAGCAGCGCATCGTAGAATTCAATATTTCCACCGAGATAAATGGTACCATAAGATTGATCTTCTTTTATGGATTTGATCACATTTTGGGTAAAATTAATATCATCAGACAGGCCATACCAGTTCCTTTGCTGGCTTTTAATTCCGGAAACGATCTTCCATTCGAAATATCTTTCAGTTTGTTTATAGAAAAGGTCAACATTAAGATCGGAATAAGTACTGTTTAAAACCACATCTTTCATATTTTGAAAAGACGACTGGTAGTTGATAAATCCACCAAAATCACTGTAATTATTTAGATTATAATGTGCAAAGACCTCAGCAAAAGGGGTTGTAAAATTACCAAAACCAGCAGAAATATAATTGTTGTAAAACCGTTCACGGGGTTGTTGCAGCAAGGTTTTTGGCCTTCCTTTTTCAGGGATAAAAGTAGAAGCTACCGGAACAGAATTGATCTTGTAGTTCATTTCTGCTTTCTGAATCGACATTAAAGAATCTACCTGTGGTTCTTTCCTTATTTTAAAGGCATCGGAAACGGAAGGGGTATAGGGTTTTACCACTCTGATCACTTCAGTGCCCAGCGTATCTTTTTTCTTTTGTGCCAGAATGGATCCGGTTAAAAGAATCGATACAGCTACAAAAAAGCCTTTGAGATAATTTTTATTTTTGAATAACAGATTCATTGGTTTTTGCCTGTTCTTTTTTAATTTTTTGTAATTCTATTTTGGCTTCATCAGTCACATCGGAAAAATTGGAAAAATTCTTTAACACGTTATCTAAAATATAAGTTGCCTGATAATAATCGGCCAGTTCATAGAAATTTTTCGCCATGATTACAAGTCCTTTAGCTCCCCAGTAACGATAATTTCCATAATCTGAAGCAAGTTTCTGGATAACGATATTTGAATTTTTATAATCTCCTTCGCGATGCATAAACAGCGCATTGTAATAAACAGCTTCTGCTTTTTGTTCTCCGTCGGCTGATTTCTCAACAACTTTAAAAGCTTCACGCGCCTTTTCAAAATCGCCGTTTTTAAATGCTGATCGGGCAATAATGATCTGGGCATCCGATCTTACCTTATCTTCAATCTTTTCTTTTTTCAGAATAATATCCGCATAATAAACGGCCTTTTTGTAATTACCGAGAGCGTAATTTCCTTTCATCAGGTTACTTTGAGCAAAGATCCTGTTCTTTTCTGTATCTGATGTTTCTTCAAGCTGTTTTAATAAAGGCATAGCCTTTTCCCAGTTGTCTTTTTCAAGATAAATCTGCGAAAGCTGTGTTAAAGAATTCTCGGTGAAATCGTTTCTGTTTCGGTCTAATACATACTGATAAAGTTTGAGGGCCCTTTCAGGATTCTTTGTTCTTACGTAGGTATCTGCCAGGTAGTAATTTGCTTCAAGCGAATGGATTCCTTCAGGGAAACGTTTAAGATATTTTTGAAAACCTTCCTGAGCTTTTTTAAGATTATCACTTAAATATTGTTTTTCTGCCGATTCGAACAGGGTATTGTCAATATCTTTATCGGTTATATTTACAAAGCCTACATTTTTAACCAGTTTTTCGTATTCATTGATCCGGCCTTCATCAACATAGATCTGGCGCGCATTGGTAACAGCTTCTTTTGCCTCTTCGCTGTCGGGATAATCACGAATTACCTTTTTGTACTGAACTAAAGACTTTGAATTGTCGTTTGAATTGTAATAGATAAGACCTTTTTTTAGCATAGCCTTAGGAACATAAGAACTTCCGGGATAATTGTTCAGTATCTCATCATAGGCTTCCAAAGCATTTTTAGTATCATTCTTATTGAAATAGGTATTGCCAAGCTGGTAAAAAGCGTCATCTCTTAGCGGAGATTTTAGATTGTATTTTAAAAATTCCTTCAGTGCCGCAATCTTTTTATCATGATCTCCCATATAGCCGTAGCATAAAGCCGACTGGAACTGGGCGTAATCCACCAAAAGTCCGTTCTCTTTGATCACTTCCTGATAAGGTTTTAAGGCTTTGTAATAATTACCCAAAGCAAAATAACTATCACCGAGTCGCATGTTCGCATCGATAATCCGGTCTTTGTCGGCAGAATCAGACGAGGCATAAAGTCTGAAATAACCTCCGGCCTGGGTATAATCTTTCATTTTAAAAAATGCATAGCCCAAATTGTAATTCAGATCTTTATATTCCGGAGTATTTTTAGATTGCTCCATTTCATTGAACGTTGTGTATTCTGCTACACAATCCTCATAATTCATCAGGCGGTAATCACATTCAGCTTTCCAGAAAACAGCTCTTGCTTTAAGGAGCTCATTTTCATTTTTTGCTGCGAGTTCAAAAGATTTCTTCGATTCTTCATATTGATCTTCTTTAAAAAGCTGGGTACCTCTTAAAAAAGCGATCTTTTGATAATATTTATTTTTAGTATCCTCTTTTAAATAGTCTAAAGCACCCTGATAATCTTTAGAAGAAATAAAAGACGACATCAGTAATTCATTAAGTTCATTTTTGTTAAGATCGGTAGGATATTGCTTGAGGTAATCAAGAATCACATCGGTTGTTTTTTCATAGGGGTTGCCAATCTCATAGCTTAATTTGGCATAGTTCAGCCAGGCATCTTTTTTGATCGTTTCATCAAAATCCATTTGGGCAGCATTTCTGAATGCATTCAAAGCTTCCTGTTTTTTGTTACTTCTTAGATAACACTCTGCCAGATGATAATAGGCATTTTGAGATACAGCATTGCTTCCGTCGATGATCTTACTGAACCATTCCATGGCGGTTTGGTAATCTTCCTGTTTGTAAT
Organism: Flavobacteriaceae bacterium; assembly: GCA_024762795.1. Classification (GTDB taxonomy): domain Bacteria; phylum Bacteroidota; class Bacteroidia; order Flavobacteriales; family Flavobacteriaceae; genus Namhaeicola. The sequence continues at coordinate 8,616 of JANTGS010000040.1, forward strand.
ATGCATAGCCCAGCTGATAGAAATCCGTATTGTTCCAACGCCCTTTTTTACCTTTATATTCTTCTAAATATTCAATGGCCTTATCGTATTCTCCCAAGTTGAAATAACTTTCCCCTATAATTTTAGAGATCTCAGATCTTTGTTTTGGGTTTGCTTTTTCCAGTAGGGGAATTGCGGCATCTATAGCTTCCTGAAATTTTCCCGTTTTAAAACGGATATTTGCCAAAAAGTAAGGAATATCTTTTTGAAAGCTTTTATTATCGGATACTTCATTAAAATATTTATCCGCTTTGACAAAATCATCATCTTTATAGGCAATATATCCAAAATAATATTTGGCCTGAGGCCCATACTTTTTAGAGTCGAGTAATTTTGAGAAATAGGCTTTGGATTTGGTATAACTGCGGGTTGCAAATAATCCGTAAGCGTATTTAAAATTGTAATCCTCAAGCTGATATTTGTTCAGGCTTTCCGGATTTACACGGGCTAGCCATTTTAAAGCATAAGGATAATTGGCATTTTTAAAATAATAATCGGCTACTTCTAAGAAAGCATTATTTCGTTTGGTACTGGTTGGAAAGTTATTTACAAATTCCCGCATCAAAGCATCTCCTTCTTTCGGATTTAAACGAATATAACAAAAAGCTTCATAGTAATAACAGCGGGCTTTAAGTTCACTATCATCATCAAAATTATTTTTGATCTCTTCGAATTTCACTAAGGCGGCTGCGTAATCTTTATTTTGATATAATTGAAGCGCATGATTGAATTCGCCTAATTCATCTGTATAGATCTCTGATTTCTGGGAGAAGATCCAAAAAGGAAGTAATAAAAAGAATATGGGTAAAAGAGTTTTACCTGATTTCATATGTTTATTTATTTTATCAGCAAATTATTTGCCAAAAAATGAATTTTAATAAGATTTTTCAAATTTAATAATATACAATTGCTTACAAAACGAAAAAATGACAATAAATTGTTAAAATGTTAATTACTTGGCCCGAATGTTAAGAAGTTTAGAAAATAAGTTATTCTTTTAGCAGTTGGTTGATGAACTGGTTGAAATCTTCGGTAAATTCCTGATAATATTTTCCGGTGGCAGGACCATTAAAACCGGTATGTATTTTTCTTACTTTTCCGGTCTTATCAATAATGATGGAAGTGGGAAAAGAAATTACATTATCGAGCATGGGCAGAGATCTGGAAACGGATTCTATTTGCGAAGTTCCGGCGATGACAAAATCATAGTCTACATGTAATTTTCTGACCATTTTTTCAACTCTGCTTTTAGCATATTCAAAATCGGGTTTATTCTCATAGGCAAGGCCTATGATTTCTACTCCACGGTCTTTATTCTTTTTGTACCAATCGGCATAAAATCGAGTTTCATCCATACAATTCGGGCACCAGGTACCGAAGATCTGTAAGATGACTACTTTGCCTTTGTATCTTTCATCATTTAAAGAGACCGGTTTACCCTCTAGATCTTTAAAAGAAAAATCAATTTTATCAAAGCCCTCTTTAAGATAGGTGATTTTCTCAGGATCTGGCAATTTTGTGGTATCATTTCTTTTGGAAATAAAGGTCTTATACCCTGATTTTCCCGACCAGAATTCGCCTTTTAAAACAGAATCATTTACTTTATGAGCTTTAAATTTAAAAAGGTGGTTACCATCAAAAGAATAAAGAAAAAGAGTATCTCTGTTGGTATAACCATCTAAATAACGGAAATCTCCGGTAGTAGTTAAAAAGGTACCATGAAGGATTTTATCTTTGGTTTTAAATATTCCGATGGCTTTGGTTTTTCTTCCGTTTGAGCTTTTAAAAATAGTTTCCCAAGTACCATCAAACTGTCCGTTACTACTGGCATGATCTATTCTTCCGGGTTTGTTGAACTGAGCTTTAAAAGGCAGCGAATAGTTATCGATATAATTTTTTTTATAAAAACCATTGAGAGAAGTGCTGTCAACCGCTCCTTTTATTTCAGAATCGAAAATAAACATATTGAAGGAAATGGTATCTTTTATCAGATATACTTCATCGATAGGAATTATTTCTTCCCCATTGATCAGATTGATCCGAATGCTATCATTTTGCTTATAAATCTTAAAGTTAAAAGGGATCTGATTATTTTGTGCGGTAATTTCTCCTCTCCAGACACCGAGTTTAAGCCCGGACTTAGGCTTTTCTTCTTTGCAGGAATAGATAAATACCAATACAAGAAAAAAGTATAAAACTTTTTTGAGGAGATCTTTCATACTGAAAATTGAGTTTACGCATTCTGACCATATTGGGGAAAATAAGCCGGAACGAAATGCTAATTTCTGAAAATTACCTGAAGATATAAAAAAACTAATGTTAAATAATTTAAAAAATTCATTTTTGACTTTAATAATTCTTGTTCAGGGATACTTTATTATTTAAAATTTAAACATTAAGTTTGTAGCAACAAATCCATATAAAAATTATCATGCTGGAATTAAAAAAAGCCTATATTTTTCAAAGAGATATTCTAATCCTTTCGGATGTGAATTTAAAGATCAATAAAGGCGATTTTAATTATCTTATTGGGAAAACAGGGAGTGGTAAAAGCAGCCTGATGAAAACTCTTTACGGTGATCTTCCGCTACAGCAGGGCGAAGGTCATATTGTTGGATTTGATCTTCATAAGCTTAAGGAAAAAGAAATTCCTTTTTTAAGAAGAAAAATTGGTATTGTGTTTCAGGATTTTAAGTTGCTTAATGACAGAAATGTTTATGAAAATCTGTTGTTTGTTCTAAAGGCAACCGGATGGAAGAATAAAGCAGAAATTGATGCCAAAATAGAAGAGGTATTGACCAAAGTAGATATCAAGACCAAAGGTTTTAAAATGCCTTATCAATTGTCCGGCGGAGAGCAGCAGCGCGTAGCTATTGCCAGAGCTCTATTAAATAATCCTGAGATGATTCTTGCCGATGAGCCTACCGGTAATTTAGATCCGAAAACCTCAATAGAAATTATGAATGTTCTGGAGGAGATCAATAAGCTGGGAATCACCATTTTAATGGCAACTCACGATTATGCTTTGATCCTTAAATTTCCTCATAAAACTATGAAATGTGAAGCAGGTAAGGTTTTTGAAGTGGTTTAAAACCGATCAATAAATAATCTCTTTTGTTAAAAGAACCTCTAATATCGATTATTATTCCATCGTTAAATCAACTGAATAACTTAAAAAAAACGATTTTAAGTATCCGGGATCAGAATTTTAAAGATTACGAGGTCATTATTATGGATGGAGGTTCAACAGATGGCACGGTGGAATTTTTAAAAGATCTTAAAGGACCTTTTTACCGGGAGTCTAAACCGGATCGTGGAATATACGATTCCATGAATAAAGGAATTCTTAAGGCGAAAGGGAAATGGATCTTATTTTTGGGTTCAGATGATTCTTTATATGATAAAAATGTTTTAAAAGATGTCTTTCAAGATGATTTTCCTGACAAAATAATGCTGATTTTGGGGAGTATTCAATACAATTTGGATGAAAAAGATCCGGTATGGATCCAAAAAGATAAGGGTTTGGTCAAACCGGAGTGGTCAAAAAAATTATGGATAAGAAACACACTGCATCACCAGGGCATCATTTACAGAAGAGAATTATTAATAAAAAATATGTTCCCTTTGCGGTATAAACGTCTATCGGATTACGCATTGAATTTAAAGTTATATAAACAAGGTATTGATGTTAAAATTCTCGACCGGATAATTACATTGTGTGGCACTAAAGGCGTAAGTAAAATTTATGATAAAAATCTATACCGGGAGGAAGTAGATTTAAAAGTTACAGAGAGCAACACTTTTTTGAAACCTGTTTTTAAAATGATGTGTTCTTTGAAATATACTTTTAAAAACACTTAAAATCATTTTAAATCCCTAAAGATCTCTTTTAATTTCTTACTTTCTTTTTCCCAGTTATATTGATCAGAAGCTTTTTCAAGATTCTTTTTCCATATTGAAATTTTATTCTGATCCCGGAGCAGGTTTCTAATTTCCTTAGCCAGAGTTTTCGGATCATGACTTTGGGTAACATATCCAATCTGGTTTTTATTCACTATCTGGGCTACCTCAACACGATTACTCACAAAAAGAGGAATCTCAGCCTGGATATAATCAAAGATCTTATTTGGCAAACTGTATTCGTAATTTAAGTTACTGCCTTTGTCCAAAGAGAGCCCCAGGTCAGCTATTTTGGTATATTCCATCAATTCTTCATAAGGCATCTTATTGAGAATAAACACCTTATCTGTAAGATTTGTTTTTTTAACAAGATCCTTTAATTCGTTAAAAATATCTCCACCACCAATAATGTATAAAATAGAATCATCGAGATATTTCATTATATTAATAGCCTCCTCGGCACCCCGGTCCATATTAATACCTGTTCCCTGAAGGATCAACATCTTTTTTTTACCTTTTATTTTTTTTGCCAGATCAGTATCAATTTCTTTGTTCTTTAGTTTTGGAGCAATATTTCTGATAACTTTTACAGGAATTTGATATCTTTTTTGATAAAAGAGAGCAATACTCTTATTAACGGTATAAACATTTTTAAGTTTAGGAAAGATGTATTTTTCTATATTTAACCAAACCTTTCTAATAGGTGGTCTGTGAGTCAACTCCGGGACTTCTGTAAATAATTCATGACTGTCATATACCAGTTTTTTTGAAAATAATTTACTGACAAGATAATTAGGTAATAAAGTATCCAGATCATTGGCCAGATATACATCTCCCTTTAAAGATAAAAGTTTGAAGAAAAGTCGGAGATTATATTCAGCATAGAATAAAAATTTCTTCCTGAAAACTAACTTCATCCGGATAGTTCTGTAATTCCTGTCAAGGGGTAAGCTTTCCGGAAGTTCTCTTCCGATCAAAGTAATTTCATAACCCAGTTCTTGTAAAGTACCGCAAATCTTTTTTACCCGTTGATCAGTTACAAGGTCATTAATTACAGAAACTACAACTCGTTGCAAAAAGAATGATTTTAAATTAAAGGTAAAAATATTAAATATTATATTTGCTGACAGTTTATTTAAAAGAAAAAATCTTCTGAATATTAACTTGTAAGAAAAATATGAAATCAACTCCCCCTAATTCTCAAAAATGGTACGCCATTTTTACCAAATCCAGATCTGAAAAGAAAGTATATGAGCGCCTTCTGGATAACGATATCGAAGCTTTTTTACCTATTGTAAAAACTGTACGTCAATGGAGTGACCGTAAGAAAACAGTACATCTACCTTTGATTCCTTCCTATGTTTTTGTAAAAATGGAGGAAAGAAATATTTACAATGCTTTAAAAATTCCCGGAACAGTTGGAGTTTTAAAACATTTAAGAAAACCTGCTGTAGTTCGAGAGGTTGAAATAGAAAATCTGAGGATTTTAAGTAACAGTGATGAAAAAATTGAAACAACAAGTGATATAAGGCTTGTTAAAGGTGATGCTGTTGAGGTAACCAAAGGTCCGTTTATGGGGCTGATCGCAGTTTGTGAAAAAGATGGAACCAATTACAGAGTGGTAGTGAAAATTGAATCCTTGGGAAGTGGATTTACGGTAAATATTCCTTTAAGCTTTTTAAGGAAAATTGAGAATAAACTACCTGAAAAGTAATTAAAGAAAGATGAAAACAATTAAAAATAAAACAATTCTGGTAACAGGCGGGGCCGGATTTATCGGGTCAAACCTTTGTGAGGTTCTTTTAAAGGATAACAAAGTTATTTGTCTGGATAATTTTGCAACGGGTAAACGCGAAAATATTATAGGTTTTTTAAATAACCCTGATTTTACCCTGATAGAAGGTGATATACGGGATCTTGCTGTTTGCAGAAAAGCTGTAGAAAATGCAGATTATGTTTTGCATCAGGCTGCTTTAGGCTCTGTACCCCGATCACTGGCTGATCCAATAACTACAAATGAAGTAAATATTTCCGGTTTTTTAAATATGCTGGTTGCTTCAAGAGATGCCGGAGTGAAACGTTTTGTATACGCAGCGAGTTCATCAACTTATGGCGATTCAGAATCTTTACCTAAAAAAGAAGAAAAAATTGGGAAACCCTTATCTCCTTACGCAATAACAAAGTATGTTAATGAGTTATATGCAGAGATTTTTTCTAACACATATGGTTTGGAAACTATAGGATTGCGTTATTTTAATGTTTTTGGCAGAAGACAGGATCCTGATGGGGCCTACGCTGCTGTAATACCAAAGTTTGTAGGACAGCTCATTCAACATGAATCGCCGGTAATTAATGGTGATGGTAGTTTTTCGAGGGACTTTACTTATATCGATAATGTGATCCAGATGAATATCTTATCGATGCTTACAGAAAATCCGGACGCTGTTAATACCGTTTATAATGTTGCCTTTGGCGAAAGAGCCACTTTAAATGAACTGCTCTCGGCTTTAAAAGAAAATCTAAGCCGGTACGACAATAAAATTGAAGATGTAACAGTTAAATACGGTCCGGAGAGAGCAGGAGATATTCCACATTCACTGGCATCAATTGAAAAAGCAAAAGAATTATTAGGATACAATCCTCAATACTCTTTAAAAAATGGCCTAAAAGAAGCCATCAACTGGTATTGGGAAAATTTAAAATAAGATACTATGAATATTACAGTAATAGGAACAGGATATGTAGGTTTGGTAACTGGAACTTGTTTTTCTGAAATGGGAAACAGAGTTACCTGTATAGACATTGATGAGAAAAAAATAGGAGATCTTAAAAAAGGAATTATTCCGATTTATGAGCCCGGACTTGAAAATATGGTACAAAAAAATGTAAAAAGAGATAATTTGCATTTTAGTACACAATTAAATGAAGGTCTTGAAAAAGCAAAAGTTGTTTTTATTGCTGTGGGTACCCCGATGGGAGAAGATGGTTCAGCCGATCTTCAATATGTTTTGGGAGTAGCACGTCAGCTGGGTAAGGAGATGAATAAACCCTTAATTATAGTTGATAAGTCTACAGTACCGGTAGGCACCGGTGATAAAGTAAAGAAAGTTGTTCAGGAAGAACTGGATAAACGAGGAGTAAATATAGATTTTCATATTGTTTCCAATCCGGAATTTCTAAAGGAAGGAGTGGCTATTGAGGATTTTATGAAACCGGACCGAATAGTAGTTGGTGCTGAAAGCGAAGAAGCCTTGGAAACCATGAATGCATTGTATGCTCCGTTTACACATAACCACAACCGGATGATCTCTATGGATATTCGTTCTGCTGAAATGACCAAATATGTTGCCAATGCGATGCTTGCAACAAAGATCTCTTTTATGAACGAAGTTGCCAATATTTGTGAACTGGTAGGGGCTGATGTAAATAAAGTAAGGATTGGGATTGGATCAGATTCGAGGATAGGCTATAGTTTTATTTATCCCGGAAGCGGATATGGAGGTTCCTGTTTTCCTAAAGATGTTAAGGCCTTAAAAAAGATCGCTGAAGAAAATGGATATAAAGCAAGGTTAATTGCTTCTGTAGAAGATGTAAATGATCGGCAGAAATTGGTTATTGCCGATAAGATCATCAAACGGTTTGGGGAGGATCTCACGGGAAAAACTTTTGCTCTTTGGGGACTGGCATTTAAGCCCGGCACAGATGATATGCGTGAGGCTCCTGCCATTTATGTGGTTAAGGAACTTACCAAAAGAGGCGCGAAGATCAAAGCTTATGATCCCAAAGCTATAGAAGAAGCACAATATTTTTATTTAAAAGATGTTAAAGATATTAGTTATTTCCATTCAAAATATGAAACATTGCCCGGAGCAGATGCAATGATTCTGTTAACTGAGTGGAAAGAATTCCGTTCTCCCGATTTTGAAGAGATCAATGTTCAAATGAAAAATCCTGTAATTTTTGATGGTAGGAATCAGTACAGTTCCTTAAATTTAGAAAAAAGAGGATTTGAATATTATCAGATCGGTGTTAAAAGACAATAATTTAATAATTAATTTATATATTCGTAGAAAAAGCTAATCACATGAAAAAATTTGTCCCCGTATTGTTGTTGTTCTTACTCCTTTCTTCCTGTGGCACCAAGGAGGATGTTGTTTATTTTAATGGAATCGGTCCGAAAGATAATATGATCGGTATTGAAAGTTATATGCCGACTTACCATATTGATGATGAACTGATTATTGTTGTAAATGGCGTCGATCCTGAAGCGGTTAAACCTTTTAATTTAACTGCAGTTGCTGTTTCTCAAAACCGACTTGACGGGTATGGAAGGGAAAGATTACAAACCTATATAATCGATCCGGAAGGAAATATTGATTTTCCGGTAATAGGAAAAATCAAACTTGCCGGGTTAAATAGAGAGCAAGCTACAAAATTATTTGAAGAGAGGTTAAAGGATTATCTTAAAGAACCTATTGTAAACATAAGGACGGTTAATTATAAGATTACTGTTTTAGGGGAAGTAGCAAGACCTGGAACTTATACAGCTACTAATGAAAGAATTACGTTGATTGAAGCTTTGGGTATGGCAGGAGATCTTACTATTCACGGGGAAAGAGATAATGTACTTGTAATTCGTGATTACGATGGAGAAAAGACCTATACCCGGGTGAATTTAAAATCGAAAGATCTATTTAATTCACCTGTATATTATCTTACGCAAAATGATGTGGTTTATGTTGAGCCTAACAAAGCTCAGGCACGTGCTTCAAAAATCGGAGCAGGTACCAGTGTGGCAATTTCTATTGTTGGAATCCTGATCTCTGTAGCTACTTTGGTTGTAACTATTGTCAGATAGAAAGAAGTATAATGATATAAAAAAAGTCCCGGATGGGACTTTTTTTTATTTTTCAATATATTTGATTTCATGAGTAAGATCAGCAAAACGGCGGAACATTTCACTTACACCACAATAACGATCCTGAGATAAAACTACAGCTTTCTCAATTTTATCTTTTTTAAAGTCCTTTCCGTAAAAACGGTATTCCACGTGTACTTTATGATAATATTTAGGATGTACATCAGTCAATTCTCCGCTAACACTTACTTCAAAATTATCAACTTCCGCACGCATTTTTTTAAGTAATGAAACAACATCCATACCGGTGCATCCGGCTAATGATGTAAGCATCAAAGCTTTTGGGCGAACTCCTTTTCCTTCACCACCAACATCGCTATCGGCATCAATTTTTATACTTCCGCCAATGGTATCTGCATTGAATAGCATTTTTCCTTCCCACTGTATTTCTACTGTATTTGTCATTTAATAATAGTTTTTGGTTTATAATCAATTAACTTTACTCCTGTTCCTTTCAGGTTCGAATATATAACTTTTCCGAAATCTAATTTAACCCCTTCAGCAATATCTTTTGATAGCAGCATAGCTCCATCCATATCCACATAGTCAAGTTCGGGTAATAAATGTGCAATGGCAGAGATTCCAATTGAGGATTCTGTCATGCAGCCTACCATAGTTTTCATTTGGTATTCTTTAGCCTCTTTTAACATTCTTCTGGCAGGAGTTACTCCCCCACATTTTACTAGTTTTATGTTTACTCCGTGAAAATGATCTTTACATTTCGCAACATCCTCTTCAATCTGACAACTTTCATCGGCTATGACCGGTAATGCTGATTTTAGGTAAACTTCACGGGCACCTTTCCAGTTTTCTGCCGGAAGAGGCTGCTCTAAAAATTCAACACCTAATTTTTTCAGTTCAAAAGAATTTTTAATGGTTTCCTCTACACCCCAGGCACAATTGGCATCGATCCTGAATACAGCATCACTATGTTTTCGCAGCTCTTTAACAATTTTAAGATCTTCTTTGGTTCCCAGTTTGATCTTATAAATGGGCCATGGAGTTTCCTCCATCTTTGAAACCATTTTTTCTATGGTATCTATCCCAATGGTATAATTTGAAAGCGGATTATGACCGGTATCATAATTCCATATTTCAAATAATTTTTTATTCTTTTTACGGGCATAAAGATCATTGTAGGCAAGATCTAAAGCACATAATGCAAACATATCATCTTTTAAATACGGATAAAGCTTATTCCAATACTCTTCCGGACTTTCTTCAGTGTCTTTCTCAATGATCGATTGACACTTTTTAAGATCCTCAACCATATTTTTTATGGTTTTATGGTAATAAGGATTTTCTGACGCTTCTCCAAATCCCGAAATGTCACCATCTTTTAATTCAACGATCATGCTGGGTTTAAAATCAAAAGATTGCCGGGAAATAGTAAAAGTGTGTTTTAAAGGGAGGTCATAAGATCTAATAATTAATTGCATACATTTGCACTTTTTAAATAGAATGGCAAATTTATAAAAATTAATTTATCAAATAGATTTTATTGGTTTTTTCCTGCTACAACGAGCACAAATTCGCCCTTAGGAGGTTTATTTTCAAAATGTTCTATAATCTCTTCTATGCTTCCTCTCAGGGTCTCTTCATAAAGTTTAGTCAGTTCCCGTGAGACTGATATTCTTCTCTCTTTACCAAAATATTCGGCAAAATGATGTAATGTTTTTAGAAGTTTATGTGGAGATTCGTAAAAGATCATTGTCCTTTTTTCTTCTGCAAGGATTTTTAAACGGGTTTGTCTTCCTTTTTTTACGGGTAGAAATCCTTCAAATATAAACTTTTCATTAGGTAAACCCGAATTTATCAAAGCCGGAACAAAAGCGGTTGCACCGGGCAGACATTCAACTTCGATCTGATTTTCTATACAGGCACGGGTGAGTAAAAAACCGGGGTCGGAAATTGCCGGTGTTCCGGCATCGCTAATCAAAGCGATGATTTCACCACTTTTTAATTTATCAATGATCCGCTTGAGTATTTTATGTTCATTGTGCATATGGAAACTCTGCATAGATGTGGTGATCTCAAAATATTTAAGGAGCTTGCCCGATGTACGGGTGTCTTCTGCAAGAATTAGATCAACCTCTTTTAGTACTTTTACAGCTCTGAAGGTCATATCTTCTAAATTGCCAATGGGTGTGGGAACCAAATATAATTTTGACATTGATTTTTTCTGTTAATTAGAATGTAAAGTTACAAAGAAATTAATCTTTGATTTATGGTAATCAACAGCGACTTGATAAATGGTCTTTAGCCATTAAAATACCGATGATTGTTAAATTTTATTTTCCATTTTTTTCATCATGCTTTTCACCATACATTGAATCGATAATCTCTTTATATTTTTTATAGATCACTTTACGCTTTATTTTTAGTGTCGCGGTGAGTTCTCCTGCATCAATAGTAAATTCCTTGGGTAAAAGCTTGAATTTTTTGATCTTTTCAAACCCCGAAAAGTTTTTTTGAAGCTCGTCAAAACGCTTTTTAAACATTTCTATAATATGTGTGTTATTGATCAGATCTTCAACATTTTCAAAATGGATCTTATTTTTCTCAGCATATTTTTTTAAAGCTTCAAAATTGGGAACCGTCAATGCCGAAACAAATTTTTTCTGATCTCCAATAATAGCAATTTGTTCAATAAATATATCATTTACAAAAGCTGTTTCCAGTTTTTGCGGAGCGATATATTTTCCTCCGGAAGTCTTCATCAGATCTTTGATCCTGTCGGTAATAAAAAGATTTCCCTTTTTATCTATTCTACCGGCATCTCCGGTTTTAAACCATCCCTCTTTAAAAACCTCTTTTGTTTGTTCAGGTTTTTTGTAATAACCTTTCATAACGCCGGGACCTTTGACCAGAATCTCATTATTTTCGCCGATTTTTACCTCAGTTCCGGTAAGTGTTTTTCCTACTGAGCTGTAAACTGCTTGAGTATCAGGAAAAAGTGTAACGGTAGCCATAGTCTCGGTTAAGCCGTAACCTACTTTTACATTGATGCCTATGCCGTGAAAAAAAGCAACAATTCTTTCATCGATCGGTGCACCACCACAAGGCATCATTTTTATCTGTCCTCCAAAAACATCTTTTAATTTATTCAGTACCAGTTTATCAGCAACCTGTTTTTTTAAATTCAACATAAGGGGAATTTCTTTTTCCAGATTCTTATATTGATTATAATAAAGGTCACCGGTTTTTACCGACCAGTTAAAGATCTTTGTTTTAGTTGGAGAACTCGAATTCTTTTTATCTTCGATTGCGCTGTAGATTTTTTCAAAAAATCTAGGAACAGCACACATATAATTAGGCTTTACTTCTTGCAAAGCATTGGCTATCAATTTTGGATTTTCATTAAAATAAACTTCTATTCCATTGTGTAAACAAACCATAACCCAATTGTGTTCAAAAACATGGGCAAGAGGTAAAAAGCTCAGTGATGATTCTTTATCGGAAAATTTAAGTTCTTTATCATGTGCTTTAATGGTTTCAGTAAAATTTGAATGATCCAGCATTACTCCTTTGGGCTCACCGGTAGTACCTGATGTGTAGATAATACAGGCCAGATCGGTCAAAGAACTGTTTTCAAACCTTTTTTCAAGTTCTGTATCTGTTTTTTTATCCGGTTTAACCGAGATAAATGATTTTAAATAAACAGAAGTCACTTTTTTATCTATTTTTATTTCTTCATCTAAGGCAATGATGAGTTTTAGATATTTATTTTTTTTGATCAGTGAGGCAGCGGTATTGTATTGATCCTGTCCGCCTACAAAAACTATACTGATCTCAGCATCATTTACAATATATTCCAGTTCAGTTTCCGAATTTGTTGCATAAACGGGTACAGTGACAGCTCTTATACTCATTACGGCAAGATCAGCAATAATCCATTCGGGAGAATTCTGAGAAAAAACAGCAATATTATCCTGAGGTTTAATCCCAAAACTGATCAAAGCTTTGGCAATCTTTTCAATTCTACGGCCAAAATCAGTCCAGGAAATGCCTATCCATGAGTCTGTTTTTGCATCCTTATAATAAAGAGCATTTTTATTTTTATACTCCTGCGCCCTTTTTCTTATATTTTTGGCAAGATGCTGATATTCCATGGTTTAAATATATCCTTTTTAATTAGGGTAAGCTTTTTTAAGAAGATAAATTTACAATTATTTTATGTTTTCTCAGGGAAAGAAAAGAATTATTTAAACTGCCCCCATAAATTTATAAAAAATAAAAAATAAATCGTTAAAAAATTCTTAATGAATTGATTAAATTTGCAGGCTTAAAATTTAGAAAAAATGTTTAGAAGTTATACCAATGGAGAATTAAGGTTAGAAAATGTAAATCAGGAAGTTACTTTATCAGGATGGGTGCAGAAGATACGAGATAAAGGCTTTATGATATGGATAGATTTGCGTGACAGATACGGTATTACACAGTTGATCTTTGATCAGGAGCGAACTTCAGAAGAATTGATGGAAAAAGCTCGTTCTCTGGGTAGAGAATTTGTAATTCAGGTTAAAGGGAATGTTATAGAAAGAGCTTCGAAAAATCCGAATATTCCAACAGGAGAGATAGAGATTTTAGTTTCGGAACTTACAATACTCAATAGCTCGGAAGTACCTCCTTTTACTATTGAAGATGAAACAGACGGCGGTGATGAATTACGTATGACTTACCGTTATCTTGATATCAGAAGAAAACCGGTAAGAGACAATCTGATTTTTAGGTCAAAAGTTTCTATGGCTGTTAGAAATTATCTTTCGAAAGAAGGATTTATCGATGTGGAAACTCCTTACCTGATCAAATCAACCCCGGAAGGAGCGCGTGATTTTGTTGTTCCTTCAAGGATGAATGAGGGACAGTTTTATGCTTTACCTCAATCACCTCAAACCTTCAAACAATTGTTGATGGTTGGTGGAATTGATAAATATTTTCAGATTGTAAAATGCTTTAGAGATGAAGATCTAAGAGCCGACCGTCAGCCTGAATTCACTCAGATCGATTGCGAGATGTCATTTGTTGAACAGGAAGATATTTTGAATGTGTTTGAAGGATTGACAAGACATTTGTTAAAAGAGATCAACGGAGTGGATGTAGGTGCGTTTCCTCGAATGAGCTATGAGGAAGCTATGAAAACCTATGGCAATGATAAACCGGATATCCGTTTTGACATGAAATTTGGCGAGTTGAACGACCTGGCGCAGAATAAAGGTTTTGGCGTATTTGATTCACAGGAACTCGTTGTTGGTATTGCGGCACCGCGGTGTGCGGGTTATACCAGAAAACAACTTGATAAACTGATAGATTTTGTAAAAAAACCACAGATTGGTGCTAAAGGACTTATCTGGGCTAAATATAATGAAGACGGATCTTTTAAATCTTCAGTAGATAAATTCTTTTCACAGGAAGATCTTGCAGCATGGGCTGATAGACTTGGAGCTAATAAAGGAGATTTGATGCTGATCATGGCAGGACAGGCTGACAAGACAAGAACGCAACTCAGTGTACTCAGGATGGAAATGGCAGAAACTTTAGGTTTGAGAAAACCTGATGAATTTGCTCCCCTGTGGATCGTGGATTTTCCTCTATTGGAATGGGATGAAGAGTCGGGAAGGTATCACGCTATGCACCACCCTTTTACATCACCAAAACCCGAAGATATTTCTTTGATTGATTCGGATCCCGGTAAAGTAAGAGCCAATGCTTATGATATGGTTTTAAATGGTAATGAGATAGGAGGAGGTTCAATAAGGATTTACGACAAGGAAATGCAATCGAAAATGTTCGATTTATTAGGATTTACCAAAGAAGAAGCCAAAAATCAGTTTGGTTTCTTAATGAATGCTTTTGAAT
>JANTGS010000041.1 GCA_024762795.1 Flavobacteriaceae bacterium
GGTGAGCAAAACGGATAAAACGAATGCTGCCAGAACTAATTTTTTCATAATAATAATTAAATTTTAATTAAGTGACGAAGATATTAAAAAAATTAAGCGTATTAACAATTTTATTAAAAAAAATATGTCACAAATTTAAGATAAAAACTATCTTTAAAATCTAAAAATTTGTTAATAATTCACCTATTATTTAATCTGTATATCAACCGATAGAAAAACGGTTGTTTTAATTAAAAAAACGATGAAGAATATTCTCTACTCTCTTATGATTCTTATGCTTTTTTCCTGTAAGGGTCAAAATGAAAAATATCAACGTCTACAAGGTAATGCGCTTGGCACCACTTTTCATATTACTTATAAAGATAAACTTCACAGAAACCTGGATAATGAGATAGATAGTCTTATTCATAAAGTAAACCGCTCTTTATCAACTTATTTACCAAAATCAGATATTTCAAGGATCAATGCAGGTGATGGTACGATAGTTGTTGATGAAATGTTTAAAGAGGTATTTGAGAAATCAAAAAGAATCTATCAGGAAACTGATGGTATTTTTGATCCCACCATTGGTGTGCTGGTAAATGCCTGGGGATTTGGTCCCGGAAAGGAAATTAATGATATTAGTAAAAAAACGGTTGACAGCCTCCTTCAATTGGTAGGATTTGATAAAGTGAACATAGAAAATGGAAGAGTGATCAAAGAAAGAGAAGGGATATATCTTGATTTTAATGCAGATGCCAAGGGTTATGCGGTTGATGTGATCGGGCGGTTCTTTGAACAAGACGGAATTCAGGATTATATGATCGAACTGGGAGGGGAGATAAGAGCCAGAGGTAAAAATGACAAAGGGAAAAACTGGAAGATTGCCATAGAAAAGCCAAATTTTGATGGCAGCAGATCCTTTCAGGCTTTCCTCGAATTACAGGATGAATCGATTGCTACCTCAGGGAATTACAGAAAATATAAGATCGATAATAAAACCGGAAAGAAGTATGCGCATACCATGGATCCGAAAACCGGATATCCGGCAAAAAGTAATCTGTTAAGTGCCTCGGTAATTGCGAATCTTGATTGCGCCGATGTTGACGGATATGCAACTGCACTGATGGCCATGGGGCTCGACAGAAGTGTGAAATTTCTAAAAGCACATCCCGAATTAAAATCTTTCCTGATCTATATAGATAAGAAAGGAGAAGTGAAAACGTATATAACCGATAATTTAACCCTGATAAACTGATTTATTTTGAAAGTAGTCGTATTATTATTTCTGGTCTTCTTTATTTTCGGCCCTGCCTTTTCTCAGGAGGAATCTTTTAAAAAGATCGATTACAAAAGGATCAAAAAAGAGATTAAAAAGGAAAATTCTGATTTCTATTATCCAAAACTGATGAAAAAATATCAGAAAGGGGATTCGATGAGCCTTGCTGAAGGACGGCATTTGTATTACGGGTTTATTTATCAGGATGCTTATACACCTTATTCTGTTACAAAATACAGAGACAGTATTACAGAGATCTTTAAAACAAAGATGCTTTTCAGAGAAGATTACCGGAAGATCGATCGTTTTTCAGATTCAATATTACACAGAAACCCTTTTAATCTCAGGGTTTTAAGCTATAAGCTTTTTGCGAATGATAATCTCGAGGATTACAAAACCTACAATATGACCATGCATAAGGCCCGATCGGTTATCGATGCAATTTTAAGTACCGGTAATGGTTTAAAAAAAGAAACAGCAATCTTTGTGATCAATCCCTCTCATGAATACGATATTCTGGGGGTGCTCGGCTTTGAATTTGGTGATCATCAAAGTTTGATCGAGCATTATGATTATTTAAAACTGGCTAAAAATGAAAAGAATATCGAAGGACTCTATTTTGATGTCAGTGCCAGTTTAAATGCCATGGAAAGGATGTTGAAATAAAAAACACCCGGTAATACTGTTGTTCATACCAGGCATTTACATCACTATTTAGTGTTTGTCTATAAAGTGGATCTTAATATTCAGCTACAGCTGAGATCTCGATTACTTTTGCAATATTGGTGGAGGGCTTGCCATTTTTAAATGCAATTCCGTAATCGGCAAGTTTTAAATTGAATTTTGTTTTTAACTGAATGTTGTTTCCATTTACGCTAAGGGTAGCATTCTCTTTGATATTTTGAGTTTTTCCGTGAATGGTCATTTTTCCTTCTACCATGGCCTGATATTCACCATCTTTATTAAAATTTACTTCATTGAGGTTGGTAATTCTTCCAACAAATTTCGATTTGGGATATTTTTTCGTATCCAGAAATTTAGGACTGTTATAATGCTGTTGCATTTTAGCTTTTTCAAATTCAAAGCTTTGCATAGGTACAGAAAAGATCACATCGCCTGTGGTTTTATCCAACGCACCAATGGCCTTATAATTGTTGGCTTCTATATCTTCCACAGCGGTGTGTGAATAAAATTTAAAATGGGTCTTTTGGGTTTTTATCTTTCCTGTGGATTGTGCAAATGCGGTTAAACCAACGGTAAAAATTAATGCCAGAGTTAAAATTTTGTTTTTCATCTTTTTGTTTTTTAGTTTTTATTTAATTAGTGTTTGTCTATAAAGTGCTTGATTCTATATTCGACAGCTTTATGGGCGGGTATTGATTAATGAACATTCTTCAAGAATAACATTCTCGTACATTTCCAGGTCATCATCATAAGCGGCTCCGGAACGGATAACTCCTTTTACACTTATTTTATCTCCTGTTTTAAATTGACCCGCATCTATTTTCTGATCTAAAGAAAAGGTACAGGAAACTCCTGCTTTATCCTCTTTATTTTTTAACAGGATGACCAGCTGATCGTTAAAATCCTTATCAATTGTAGCTATGGTTCCGGATACTTCAATAATTTTAGAATCCCCTTCTTCATCGAGGTATTTCTTATTGGCATAATCCTGATCTTTTAAATATTCGTTTACAAGAGCAGAAGCCTGAAATTGGTAGTCTGTTTTGGCTTCGGATACATTTCTATGGGGCATATTGAACATATAGAAAACGCTTCCCAAAGCAATAAGGATAATAACTCCTATCAGGATCAATATGCGTTTGAAGATTTTATTTTTAAACATTGTATAAGATTTTGCATTAGTAGTCAGCAGAATATGCCAATCATTACAAAATTTTATAAAAAATATTTAAGATATTGATAGAGAGTTAGATAAGGTGATATTTTTAAAGCATGAAGATGTTACTTCATTGAAAAAGTCTTTAAGATCGCTTCCATTTCAAAAACAAAATCTCGCTTTTTTGTAGCGGGAGAATAAACAAAACCTTCAATGATGATCAGTCTTTTCTTTGATTTGTCATAAATGGTGTAGCTGAGAAAAGGTCCGCCCATATAATCATTTTCAACATACCATAAACCTCTTGTTTCAATGGCTTCTTTACCGGCCATTTTTAATTTCTTGATCATCGGGGTATAAAGCGGTTCAGTGGTCATAAAGGTATTGTCAAACTGTCCGGGAATGAAATTTTTACCAATAGAATCTCTGATCTTAATAATATTTAAAAGGTTAAAATCATCCTCAGATTTAACCGGTACTGCGTAACCGATGATATTCAGTTGCCCTTTGGTATAGGGATAACTAAACCACAAAAAATCGCCATTATCTTCCACCTTGTTATAGGTTTTCGGAATTTTAAGATTAAAACCAAGTTCTTTAAAGGTTTTTACATTTTCAATATTCCAATGGTATTTGGTAATCTTATTCTGATAAAGTTTTAAGTCTCCTTCTCTGTAGGTTTTGATGAGCTCTTTTTCATGCTCTTTTAAACTCTTTATCAAACTCTTTTCATCTTTTCCTAAGATGGTAATGGTGGTCTGTGGGGAAGAATACACATTCTCATTGGTGTAATAGGTGTCTTTATCACTCAGGCCAAAGAAAAGGATGTTTCTGTTACGGTTAAAAAGTTTTCCAAAATTATCAGGACTTACATGGCTGATAGTAAAGGCTGCTTCTTCCTGAGGTAATCCAACCAAAGGTTTTGAAAGTATGGAAACAAGTGAATCGCCCATGGAACCATTCCAGTCGGAATTTTTCATTACAACAATTAAATGATTGATTCTGCCGGTAGATTCAACCAAAGTGATCTTGTCATCTCTTTTACAGGAAAATAAACTAGTAAAAACAACAGCGAGGAGTAAAAATTTTTTAAACATTTTTAAAGGTTTTAGTTGCCGGGGATTAATAAATTTTAAGTTTTGTACCCGGTTTTAATTTATTACTCCAAATATTGTTCCATTTTTTAATCTCATCCACAGAAGCTGTTGGAAATTTTTGTGCGATCA
Source organism: Flavobacteriaceae bacterium (assembly GCA_024762795.1). Lineage (GTDB taxonomy): Bacteria > Bacteroidota > Bacteroidia > Flavobacteriales > Flavobacteriaceae > Namhaeicola. The sequence continues at coordinate 4,325 of JANTGS010000041.1, forward strand.
GCCAAAGTGAATCTCCTTGCTTAACAGTATAAATGGAATATTTGCCTTTTGGAAGAGGTTTTCTGCTTGCTGTTTTATGACTGCTTTTATTTGATTTCCCAGAGGAGGCTACAGGTGTTCTCGGATAAATAGTTAATCTTTGGCCTACTCTGAGGTTATTGTTTCTCATTCCGTTCCATCTTTTAATACTTGCAACGGAAACGCCATATCTTCTGGCTATCTTACCCAGATAATCACCGTTTCTAACCCGGTATCTTATTTTATCCGGTGATTCAAAATATTTCGGAAGAGGCTTTTCTCTTACAGCATCTTCTGCTTTGGCAAAAGCGTAGATCAGATCCTCGTTGGCAACAAATCTTCCGGCCATAAATTTTGGTAGACGAAGTGTAAATTCTTTTCCTTTAACATGAGGGATAACTTTCATCTTGTATTGAGGATTCAAAAATTCTAAAAGTTCTTCATCAGTTTTCAGGATACGGTTGATCTGATTAAAGGTAATCTCGCGTTTAACAACAATGGTATCCGTTTCGAACATGGGTGACAGTTCATTTTTGGGATGAAGATTGTGCTGATTTGAATATTCAAAAATATAATAAGTGGCATAAAATGCGGGCAGATATCCTGCAGTTTCTCTGGGAAGGAAATGCCTGATGTTCCAGTAATTCCTGTTTCCACCGGATCTTCTGATCGCCTTGGAAACATTTCCCGGACCGGAATTATATGCTGCCAGCGCCAGATCCCAGTCGCCAAAAATATTATACAGATTGCTTAAAAGCTTACAGGCAGCTTCAGTTGATTTTACAGGATCTGAACGTTCATCTACATAAGAATTCACATTTAGTCCGTAAATTTTCCCCGTTGTGTACATAAACTGCCATAAACCTTTGGCTCCCACTCTCGAAGTGGCATTGGGTTTTAAAGCCGATTCTACAATAGCGAGATATTTGATCTCCATGGGAATGTTGTACTTGGCCAGTTTTTCTTCAAAAAGAGGAAAATAATATTTGGCTCTGCCCATAAGATCGGCCAGTGTATTTTTCCGGTTCTTTAAGTAATGTTTGATGATCTTTTCCAGAGAAGGATTGTATTCCAGATAAAAAGGTGTTGTACTGTTGAGATAGGCCAGTCTTTGTTTTAAAGTATCTGTAGGTAGATCGTTAATAACAATATTTTTTAAACTGTCCATATCTACAATTAATGAGGTGGAATTATCAATAGAAGAATTCTTCCAGGAGGACATCCATTTTTTATCAATTTCAGAAGCTATTTTATAATCAACTACAGCTACTTTTTTGGCAAGAATCTCTAAAGAATCTACGTGTAGCGTGTCGAGCATGGCCAGATCAAAGGTGCCGATCTTAATGGTGTCAACAGAAATATTCTTAAGACTTTTATCAAGTTTAAGAACAGGCTTTGTCTGATTATTGACCTGAGAAAACAGGCTGAGATGTATAAATACGATAAAAAGAGTTGAAAGTTTATACATGAATCCCCGGGTTTTACGTTATTGTTATGCTATTATTAATAAACTGCTAAACTAATATATTTATTTTATTAGACTTAAATTTTAGCTGTTAACATGATTAAAAAAATGTTAAAATTAAAGCCTGATCAAAGGGGAGATCTAACTTTTTTTTATGATTAATTTAGTTCCCGGTTTTAAGTAGTTCTCACTATGGATATTATTCCATTCTTTTAACTGATTTACAGTTACATCAGGGAATTTTCCGGAAATGATTAATAATGAATCTCCTTTCTGAACAATATAGGTTTTACTTATACTTTTGTTGTCTATGTTTAGTTCAAGCTTGTGAATATTTTCTTTATCAGAAACCACCAGATGTTGTCCTTCGATCAAATAATTGGTTTCCAGTCCGTTCCAGATTTTTAATTGGTCTAAGCGGATGTTGAATTTTGAAGCGATCTTGCCTAAATTATCGCCTTTTTTTACCCTATAACTGTTGTAAGGATTTACCTTTATGACTTTTGAGATTTGACGCGACGGTTTGTTTGAATAGATCTTTTCCTCAGAACGTATAAAATCAGAGATCTTATTTTTTGGAAGTACAAAGATATAGGGGTCGTTACTGTTAAGGGGGATAATTCCGGTTTTGTATTGTGGATTGAGTAGCTTTAAAAATTCATTATTTAATCCCAATACGGAAGCAATCTTATTTATAGAAACCTGTTTTCTAATTTTAACGGTATCGGTTTCAAAATACGATAAACCGGTTTTTTTAGGTTTGATATGGTGAAAATCATTGTATTCAAAAAGGTAAAAAGTCGCATAAAAAGCCGGTAGATATCCCCGGGTTTCCAACGGGAGATATTTTCTGATCTCCCAGTAATTTTTATTTCCGCCTGCCCGTCTGATAGCCTTTGTAACATTACCCGGGCCTGAGTTATAGGCTGCGAGTGCCAGATCCCAGTTGCCAAACATTTTATAAAGATTGGTTAAAAATTTGCAGGCAGCTTCAGTTGATTTAACAGGGTCGTATCTTTCATCTACCATAGAATTGATCTCCAGGCCGAATTGTTTACCGGTAGCATAAGTAAATTGCCATAATCCTCTTGCTCCGGTTTTTGATCTGGACTGAGGTTTTAATGCCGATTCGATCACGGCCAGATATTTGATCTCCAGCGGAAGATCATATTTATCGAGATATTTTTCAAACAATGGAAAATAATATCTTGATCTTTCCATCAGATTGGCGAGAGTTTCTTTTCTTGATCTTAAAAAAACTCTGATATAGCGCTCTAAAGTCGGGTTGTGTTCTATCTGAAAAGGGGTTTTATCATTCAGATCTTTAAGCTGGCCGATCAGTAAAAAAGTGTCAAAATCAGAATATTTGTTATGGGTGTTTTTGCTATCCTCTTCTGTAGATTTAATCTGAGTTTGCAGCCATTTAAAATCAACGGAACTGGCATAATCCTTATCAACAATACTTTGTTGCGCCAAAAAATCTTTATAAACGGTAATATAAAAATTGTCAATTGATTGAATTTCTTCGCTGTTTTGAGCGGAAAAGAAAAAGGGGAGTAATAAGATGGTCAGTTGTAAAATTCTTTTCATAGACTATTTTTTTCGTTAAGCAATCTTATCGTTTATCCAGTTGATGATATCATTAACTTCCTCTTCTTTTACCAGATCATTGTGTAATTCATGGTAGCCTCCTTCGTATAATTTTAAAGTTACATTCTTTGAATTCTTTGCAAATTCTTCTGAAGCTTTATAGCTAGTCAGCCTGTCGGCGGTTCCGTGTAGCAATAACATCGGGATATCCAGTTTTGAAGCATTTTGAATGGCCCATTCTCCGGTTTCCATAAAAATAACAGAAAAATTAGGACTTACTTTACTGTGAATTAAAGGGTCATTTATATAGTCTTCCACAGCTTGTTGGTCTCTTGAAACAGCTTCAGCCTCAAGCCCGGAGTCCAGAATCATTCCGGGGTAGACCTTTAAGATCAGTTTGGCAAGTCCCATTTTCCATTTTGGTGGTTCAAAGGCGAGTCTTAAGAACGGGCTCGTGGCTATAACACCTGAGAGATTATTCTTTCTTCTCAAGGCATAATTAATGACCACATTGCCACCCATACTGTGACCGTAAAGGAATAAAGGTTTTTCGCCAAAGATCTCTTTTGATTTGATGATCATTCTTTCAACACTGTCAAGCACAGCTTCAAATCCCGGATTATGGCCTCTTTTTCCTTCTGTTTTTCCATGTCCGAAATGATCAAAAGTAATTACTCCTATGTTGGCTTTATTCAGTTGTGGGATAACATATTTTTTATAACGCCCGGAATATTCTCCCATTCCGTGCACCAGGACCACAACAGCTTTTACAGTTTGTGGTTTAAAGTATTCGCCAAAGAAACTGACATTCTGAACTTTAAATTTAAATTCTTCATTTTTCATCTTGAGGAGTGCATTTATTACCAAATTTATTAAAAGCTGATTTTGTTTGGTAATATTGTTAAAAAGTTATAATAACTTTAAGTGTAAAGCACAGATAAACAGTAGAGTATATTATTTTTTAATATTTCGTATCCATAATAGCAAGAGGCTTTAAAAAAAGGTTTAGATTTAAATTTTTTTACTGAATTATAAATTATTTTGTATCTTTATATACGTTCAAAAGGGTATTAAAATGACAACAACAAACTTTAGTAACGAAAATAAATCAAAGGGGCTGGATAAAAAGGTACTTAACGTGTCACATAGAATGTATCCTTATGTAAAACAGCGTTTAAAAGTAGCTGAAAATATGGGGATCATTCCTAAGAATATGTATCAATCCTCCGGAATTATTGATGAAGTGATTTTAAAGGTTTTTGAAAAAGAAATTGATAAGGAAATTGATATCGATCAGTTGAGTTTGATGATGTTTTCTATGGCTAACAAAAAACTCTTCGATCTGTTTGAAAGTGAAATGTGGCATAAAAATACAATTAGTACCCGGAAAATACTTGAGGAGGAACTGGCATTACTGGAAGAAAAATTTACCGTTGATGCCGACTGGGATTTGATAATGAATGAAGATCTTGATGATATTTCTTATCACCAGGATGATAATGAACCCAGTCTGCTCAAATCTGATGAAGTGCAACAAAATATTGCCGACTTTTTAGAAATGAAAGATAAAGCCTTCTTAAAAGATGAAGAAAAGCAGGGTCTTCTGCGTAAAATGTACCGTACACTTCCACTTCAAACCTCCAATGTGGTAGATCTTTACATCATTGGAAGATTAAATTTACAGGAAATTTCTATAATCCTGGATTCTGAAATTATTGAATTAAAAAGAATTATCGATTTTGTGAAGGAAAATTTTAAAAAAAGGTTAATATAATGTGATATTGCTAATTTTTGAATTATTGTGCTAAAAAAGGTGTAAAAATTCTTTTTCATTTTCTTTTTATGTTGTAATATTGCCCTTCATTTTAAGACGAGCAGTAAGAATGCTCCTGTTATAATTATTAGATGGAAAATTTAAACAACATACAGTCAATTACTTTCTTTGGTTCAGCCACTGTTATGTTTTCTTACAGACGTCGCCGCCCGTAAGGGTATTCTACATTTATTTTGAGCTTAGGTGAGTCCGGCTCAGTTTTCAAAAAAAATTAAAATTCATTTCATCAGAACACAACAGTTAAAACAGTCCAATGGATATTGTTATAGCCAATCAGGAACATTTAAAATACGCGGATATTATTTGTAAGACCATTGATATCTCTGCAGAAGAGCGGGGAACGGGGATTGCAAAAAGAACTCCTGAATATATCAAAACAAAAATTAATAACGCCAATGCAGTCATTGCTTTGGAGGGTGAAAAATTTGCCGGATTTTGTTATATAGAAACCTTTAATCAGAAGAACTATGTGGTTAATTCAGGTTTGATTGTACACCATGATTTTAGAAATCAGGGACTTGCGAAAAAGATAAAAACCAAGGTTTTTGAATATTCCAGACAAAGATATCCCAAAGCAAAGATCTTTGGTATTACAACAGGCCTTGCTGTGTTGAAGATCAATTACAGTTTAGGCTATAAACCGGTAACTTTCTCTGAACTGACCGATGATCCGGATTTCTGGAAAGGTTGTAAGAGCTGTAGAAATTATGATGTTTTAAAAAGAACCGATCGTAAAATGTGTCTGTGTACAGGCATGCTTTTTGATCCGCAACATCAGGATGAAATTAAAGAGCATCCTTTTAATAAAAGAGCCTTAAGCAGGTTAAAAAGAATTAAACAAAGCCTTTTTTTAAAAAAGGATAAAAAGAAAGATAATAATAAAAATACTTTACTTCCTATATTTTTCAGGAAGTCTAAAAACATAAGATAATGGAAAAATTAGTTTTAGCTTATAGCGGAGGTTTAGATACTTCCTATTGTGCAAAATATCTGTCAAAAGATCAGGGATATGAAGTTCATGCCGTGAGTGTAAATACCGGTGGATTTTCAAAAGAAGAAATTAAAGATATCGAAGAAAAAGCTTTGCAATTAGGTGCAACAACTTATACTTCGATCAATGCTATAGAACCTTTTTACGAAAAGGTTGTTAAATTTCTTATTTTTGGTAATGTACTGAAAAACAACACATATCCCTTATCAGTTAGTGCTGAGAGGATTGTTCAGGCTATAGAAATTGTAAATTATGCCAAGAAGATCGGAGCAAAATATATTGCCCATGGCAGTACAGGAGCGGGTAATGATCAGGTGCGTTTTGATATGATCTTTCAGATCATGGCGCCTGAAATTGAAATTATTTCTCCTACAAGGGATATGCAGCTAACAAGACAGGTAGAGATTGATTATCTGCAGGCCAATGGTATTGAATATTCATGGGAGAAGGCCAAATACTCCATCAATAAAGGACTTTGGGGAACCAGCGTAGGCGGACAGGAAACTCTCTCCAGTGATAAATCCTTACCGGATGATGCTTATCCGAGTCAACAGGTTGAAGAAAAACCTCAGGATCTTAAGCTTACATTTAAAAAAGGAGAACTGATTGCTATCAATGGTGAGGAGGATAGCCCTGTAAATAATATTGAGAAATTAGACCATATAGCATCAAAATATGCCATTGGAAGAGATATTCATGTTGGAGATACCATCATCGGGATCAAAGGAAGGGTCGGATTTGAGGCTTCTGCACCTTTGATCATCATTAAGGCGCATCATCTACTCGAAAAACATACACTTACCAAATGGCAACTCATGCATAAGGATCAGCTAGCCAACTGGTATGGAATGATGTTGCATGAAGGACAATATCTCGACGAGGTAATGCGAAATTTTGAGGCCTTTTTACAGGATTCTCAAAAGAATGTTAACGGAGATGTCTTTGTTACCTTGCACCCTTACAGGTTCTTCCTGAATGGAATAGAATCCAAAAACGACCTGATGAGCAATTCTTTTGCTCAGTACGGAGAGACCAACAAGGGCTGGACAGCAGATGACGTTAAAGGATTTATCAAGATCACAGCCAATCAGGGGAAGATCTATCACCATGTAAACTTAAAAAAATGATCAAGGCCGGAATCATAGGGGGAGCCGGATATACTGCCGGAGAACTGATCAGAATTTTAAAGGATCATACTCATGTTGAGATCGATTTTGTTTTCAGTACCTCCAATGCAGGAAATCCCGTAAGTGAGATCCATCAGGATCTGGAAGGAGATTTCGAAATGATCTTTACCGGTAAGATCAACCCGGTTGTAGATGTTGTATTTTTGTGTCTTGGACATGGAAATTCGAAAAATTTCCTTCAGGAAAATACTTTTTCACAGCAGACCAGGATCATCGATCTGAGCAATGATTTCCGATTGAAAGAAGACAAGATATTTGAGGGTATGGATTTTGTTTACGGTTTACCCGAATTGAACAAAGAAGCGATACGATCAGCAAAATATATTGCAAATCCGGGGTGTTTTGCCACTGCTATTCAGCTGGCGGTTTTGCCCTTGGCAGATAAAAAACTAATCACTAATGATCTTCATATCAATGCAACAACCGGGGCAACCGGGGCAGGTACAAGTTTGTCAAAAACCACTCATTTTACCTGGCGGGATAATAATTTCTCTTCGTATAAGGTTTTTACACACCAGCATTTGGGAGAGATAGGACAAAGTATCCGGCAGTTTCAAAATAATTTTGCAGAGGAAGTGATCTTTATCCCCAACCGGGGAGATTTTAGCAGAGGAATCTACGCAACGCTTTATACAAAGTTTGAAGGAAGCCTTGAAGAAGCTCAAAAGATCTATAAAGACTTTTATAAAGAGGCAGCTTTTACTTTTATATCAGACAGAGAGATCTTTTTAAAACAAGTAGTGAATACCAATAAATGCCTGATTCATTTACACTATCACAAGGGTAAATTATTGATAACCAGTATTATTGATAATTTATTAAAAGGAGCTTCCGGACAGGCAGTACAGAATATGAATTTAATGTTTGGTTTTGAGGAATCTTCAGGGCTGAATTTAAAGGCTAATTATTTTTAATAAATTTCTTATAAACAATGAAAATAGCAATCATAGGAACAGGAAACTTAGGGTATTCCATAGCCACCGGAATTCTAAAAAATACAGATGATCTGAGTTGCGAAGCTTTGTATTTAACCAAAAGAGATACTTCTTCACTGGAACCCCTGAAAGAATATGGTAATGTTTATTTGACCAGTGACAACCGGAAAGCGGTTAAAAATGCTGAAGTGATTATTGTTGCTGTTTTACCCGCTCAGATAAAAAAAGTTCTCGAAGAAATTAAACCTGAACTCAATCCTGATCAGCATACTCTTATTTCTGTAGCTACCGGAAGAAAGATAGGAGATATCGAATCGGTTCTTGGAAAAAGGATTCCTGTTATCAGAGCCATGCCCAATACGGCTATTTCCGTGGGAGAATCGATGACCTGTTTAAGTGGTAATGAAAAAGGGAATCTTGAAATGGATAAGGCGAAATCTATTTTTAATGCGCTGGGACAAACACTTAGCATTGAGGAACGACATATGCAGGCTGCCACCGTAATCTGTGCCAGCGGGATTGCCTTTTGGATGCGACTGATCAGAGCTACCACGCAAGGAGCAGTTCAGTTGGGCTTTCACAGTGATGAAGCAAAACAATTGTCGATGCAAACCTGTTTGGGAGCTGCAAAACTTCTGATCGACTCTCAAAGTCATCCCGAGCAGGAAATTGATAAAGTTACTACGCCCAGCGGTTGTACCATTGAAGGATTGAATGAAATGGAACATAAGGGCCTGAGCTCTTCTCTTATCCAGGGTCTTGTAGCTTCGTATAAAAAAATTAATGAAATATAATATAAAGATCATTTCCTCTGCTTTATCTGTTTCAGATATAAAGAAGGACTAAGTATAAAATCAAAATCATGAATCTATTCAATGTTTACCCACTTTATGATGTAACTCCTGTTAGAGCCCTAGGCTGCCACGTGTGGGATGAGAACAACGTAAAATATCTCGATCTTTACGGGGGGCACGGTGTAATCTCTATCGGGCATACACATCCTGATTATGTGGCAGGATTAACGGATCAGTTGAATAAGATCGGTTTTTATTCCAATTCGGTGCAGAATCCTTTGCAAAAAGAGCTGGCAGAAAAACTTGGAAAAATTTCCGGTTGTGATGATTACGATCTGTTCTTGTGTAATTCAGGAGCGGAAGCCAATGAAAACGCCTTAAAACTGGCTTCTTTTAAAACGGGAAAGAAAAGAGTGATCTCTTTTTCCAATTCTTTTCATGGAAGGACCTCTGCGGCTGTGGCAGCGACAGATAATCCAAAGATCAATGCTCCGCTGAACTTACAGCAGGAAGTAACTTTTTTACCTTTAAATCAGATCGGACCGTTAAAAAAAGAACTCAAAAAAGGGGATGTTTGCGCGGTGATCATCGAAGGAATTCAGGGTGTGGGTGGACTCGATCAGGGGAGTACAGAATTCTTTAAAGATCTGGAAAAGCTCTGTAATGAGAATGAGGTGATTCTTATTTTGGATGAGATCCAGTCGGGTTATGGAAGAAGCGGAAAGTTCTTTGCTTTTCAGCATCACGGTATTCATCCGGATATCATTACAATAGCCAAAGGTATGGGGAACGGATTTCCTATAGGTGGTGTTTTGATCTCAGATAAGATTAAAGCTGAATATGGTATGCTGGGCACTACCTTTGGCGGAAATCATCTGGCCTGTGCAGCAGCGATCTGTGTATTGGATGTACTTAAAAAAGAAAACCTGATCGATCATGTAAATATAGTTTCAGCTTACTTCTTAGAGCGGATCAAGGAAATTCCCCAGGTTAAAAAAGTAAAAGGAAAAGGTTTGATGTTGGGCGTGGAATTTGATTTTGAAGTGGCCGGAATTCGTAAAAAAATGATCTTTGACAAGCATATTTTTACCGGAGGTGCTGCCAATAAAAATCTGTTGAGAATCCTTCCGCCTTTGAGTGTTACCAAAAAAGATATTGATGTATTTGTTGATGCTTTAAAAGAAGTATTAAGTACTGAGTAATGCATACAGAGTTTAAAAATTATTAAGCTCAAAAGAACCAATGTGATGAAGAATGTATTAAATATAAAACAGCGGAATGGAGTTCTGAAAGCTATGATCAAGCTGATCTCCAAAGAAAGAAATCTCCTTTTGGATGCGAATAAAGAGGATATTGAAACTTTTGCAGGGGAAGATAAAGCTTTGTACGACAGGCTGATTCTAAACGATGATAAGATCGACGGCATGATCAGATCTTTGCAACAGCTTTTAGATCAGGAAGATCCTGTGGGAAAAGAAATCTTTAGTTTTACACATGAGAACGGACTGTTAATTACCAATAAAACAGCTGCTTTTGGTACGGTATTGATCATCTACGAATCACGTCCGGATGTAACGGTGGAAGCTGCAGGAATTGCATTCAAATCTGGAAATAGAATTCTGCTAAAAGGAGGAAAAGAAGCCATTCATTCCAATACAACCATTGTCAACCTTTGGCATCAGGCACTTAAAGAAAATGGTATCGATAAAAATTGGATACAATACCTGAATTATAATCGTGAAGAAACTCAGAAATTTCTCAAAGATCCTAATCAAAAGATCGATCTGGTTATTCCGCGTGGAGGTGAAAGACTCATCGCCTTTGTCAAAGAAAATGCCAGCTGTCCGGTCATCGTCAGTGGCAGAGGAAACAATTTTATCTATGTCCATCCGGATGCAGACCAGGAAAAGGCCATTGATATTATTGTTAATGCTAAAACGGCTAAAATCTCAGCCTGTAATGCTTTAGACAAAGTTCTGATCAATTCCAATTTGCAAGGCTTTGATGCTTTTATGGAAAAACTGATCAAAAGATTAAAAGACTTTCATGTTGAAATTCTTGGAGATGAGATCACTTCAGAATTTGACGGTATATCTGAAATTACGGATGAGAAGATCTGGTATGAGGAATTTCTCGATTATAAAATTGCGATAGTGATGGTTTCTTCGGTGGAAGTTGCCATAGCAAAGATCAACAAATACAGCGGAGGACATTCTGCATCAATTGTATCAAAAAGTAAAGAGGTTGCAGAAGAATTTTTAGAATCAGTAGATTCAGCGGCAGTATATCACAATGCTTCCACTCGTTTTACCGATGGTTTCCAGTTCGGGCTCGGCGGGGAGCTGGCGATCAGTACCGATAAACTACATCATCGGGGCCCGATGGGAATGCAACATCTTGTAACCAATAAATGGTATATAAAAGGCGATGGACAGATCAGATAAAAAAAGAATCCTTTTAAAAATAGGAAGTAATACGCTTACCCGGGAAACCAACCAGATCTCAAGAGGAAAGATTGAAGATATTGGCCGGCAGATCTATGAATTGCGGGATAAATATGAATTTATCATTGTAAGTTCAGGGGCTATAGCCGTGGCCAGGCAATTTGTAAATCTGGAAAGCATGGGAAAGAATATCAGGGAAAAGCAGGCCCTGGCAGCCATTGGCCAGCCTCACCTGATGAGGATCTTCCAGGAGAATTTCAGGGAACTGGGACTTTTTACTTCACAATGCCTTCTTTCCTATAATGATTTTGAGAAAGAAAGTTCAAAAGAAAATATATTCAATACGATTAATATTCTGGTTGAAAATAATTATATTCCTATAATCAATGAAAATGATACTGTTGCCACGGATGAGATCCAGTTTGGAGATAATGATAAACTGGCGGCACTTACAGCTACACTGTTAAAAGTGGATCTGGTGATCTTTGCCTCAAACACCCATGGAATTTATACCCGGTCATCAATAGAAAATGGCAAGAAGATAACAATTGCTGAGGTGCGCGATGTTAAAGAACTGAAAAATGAGATTGCTGACGGGAAATCCTCTCACGGAACCGGAGGTATGGAATCGAAAGTAGATGCCGCAGAGATCTTACAACAAAATAATATTGAGACCTGGCTGGTCAACGGGCTGGAAGATAATTTTATTCTCAATGCCATGACAGGAAAGTCAGAGTTTACAAAAATCACCAATAAACTAATTGTTTAAAGTATAAAATTATTCTACATGAGTTATTTATCGATAAAAGATATAGAGGATCTGTCAGGATGGGTACAGGAAGCTATCGAACTAAAAAAAGATCCTTTAAAATACCGGGATCTTGGAAAAAATAAGACCATAGGATTGTTATTTTTTAATAACAGTTTACGAACCCGTTTAAGTACTCAAAAAGCAGCTTTAAATCTGGGAATGGATCCTGTTGTGATGAATTTCGGCAGTGAAGGCTGGGCTTTGGAACTGGAAGACGGTATTGTAATGGATCAGGGAAAATCGGAACATATCAAAGAAGCTGCGCAGGTTATTTCACAATTTTGTGATGTGATCGCTATTCGAGCTTTTGCTTCCCTAACCGATAAGGAGAAAGATCTGAAGGAAGAGATCTTATCGGCTTTTGCCAGATATGCCACCGTTCCGATTGTCAATATGGAGAGTTCTGCAGGGCATCCTTTACAGGCTTTGGCCGATGCGATTACAATGGAAGAGAATAAACCGGCTCATAAACCCAAAGTGGTATTAAGCTGGGCACCTCACCCTAAGGCTTTGCCTCATGCTGTGGCCAACTCTTTTATTGAAATGATGCAGCGGGAGGAAGCCGATTTTGTAATAACGCATCCTGAAGGGTATGAATTAGATCCGGATGTGGTTAAAGATACTCCTGTTGAATATAATCAGGCGTTGGCTTTTGAAAATGCCGATTTTATCTATACCAAGAACTGGAGTTCTTTTAACGATTACGGAAAAGTCCTTTCTAAGGATAAGAACTGGATGATCACCGGAGAAAAAATGGCAAAGACAAACAAGGCAAAATTTATGCATTGTCTGCCGGTTAGAAGAAATGTTATAGTTGCCGATGAGGTGTTAGACAGCGATCAATCCATCGTTATCGAACAGGCCAATAACCGTACTTACTCGGCACAGATCGTATTGAAAAAAATATTGGAGAGTATGTAAATGTCATTCCCATGTAAATGGGAATCTCATGAATAATAAAGAAAAAAGTTAAAGATTCCCGCATCCAAGGGGATGACAATTAATAATGAAGCTGAAAATAATAAAAATAGGAGGAAATGTAATCAATAACAAAGAAGCTTTATCTTCTTTTTTATCAGATTTTTCCAAAATTAAAGGGCATAAGATCCTCGTTCATGGTGGTGGTAAAAGAGCATCTGAAATGATCAGGGATCTGGGGATGAAACCTAAAATGATCAATGGCAGGAGGGTTACCGATGAGGCTACCTTAGAGATCGTTACCATGGTCTATGCCGGTTTACTGAATAAGAATATCACGGCAGAGTTGCAAAAGAATAATTGTAATGCTATCGGGCTTTCAGGTGCTGATGCCAATACTATTTTGGCTCATAAACGTATTGTAAAAGATATTGATTACGGTTTTGCAGGAGATGTAGATCAGGTGAATCCGGAGGCGATTAAAATCCTGATAGAAAATGGAATAACTCCCGTTTTTTGTGCCATAACTCATGATAAAAAGGGGCAATTGTTAAATACAAATGCCGATACCATTGCTGCCGAACTGGCCAAAGGAATGAGTGCTGATTTTGATGTGGAAATGATCTATTGTTTTGAAAAACCGGGGGTTTTAGCTGATGTGGATGATGATGCTACCCTGATTGAAAATATTGACTTTGTCATGTTAAGCTTTCTAAAAAAGGAAAATATCATTTCAGAAGGTATGTTGCCAAAGATCGATAACTGTTTTAATGCTTTACAGCATGGGGTTAAGAAGGTGATCATTGGGAAACCGGAGTTGATCAGCGATAAAAATATAAAATATACAACGCTGATCTTATGATAGAGGAACTCACACAAAAAGCAACAGATCTTTTAAAAAATTTGATCGAAAAACAGTCCTTTTCAGGGGAAGAAGAGGCTACTGCAGCACTGATCCAAAAATGGTTTGAAGAAAAGTCAATCCCTTTTCAGCGCTCCGACAATAATATTTGGGCGGTAAATCAGTATTTTGATAAGGAAAAGCCTACAATTCTACTCAATTCTCATCACGACACTGTAAGACCGAACAAAGCCTATACACGGGATCCGTTAAAAGCTGAGATTAGTATGGGTAAATTGTACGGATTAGGAAGTAATGATGCGGGGGGAAGCCTGGTATCTTTATTAGCTGCTTTCACCTATTTTTACGATAAAAAAGAGCTGAAATATAATTTATTAATGCTCGCTTCCGCAGAAGAAGAAAATTCCGGTCCGAAAGGCATACGCAGTGTTTTACCAAAATTACCTCAATTAGATTTTGCTGTTGTGGGTGAACCCACTTCCATGAAAATGGCGGTAGCTGAAAAAGGACTTTTGGTCTTGGATTGTTATGCCAAAGGGGAAACCGGGCATGCAGCACACGGAACAGGAAAGAATGCTATTTATCTGGCAATGGAGGCGATCAACTGGTTTAAAAATTATAGGTTCCCTGAGATCTCTGAAACTCTGGGAGAAGTAAAAATGACGGTAACGCAGATCGATGCAGGGAAACAGCATAATGTAATTCCGGCGGTTTGTCATTTTGTGGTGGATGTCCGGACTACAGATCGCTATTCAAATAAAGAGGTGCTCGATATCATTAAAAAGAATGCCGGAGTTGAGGTGAAAGAAAGATCATTACGTCACAATTCTTCATCGATCTCAACAGATCATCCTATTGTCAGAGCCGGCAAAGAATTGAATATCAAAACATTTGGTTCTCCAACAATGTCAGATCAAACGGCCCTGGATTGTCCGTCTTTAAAGCTCGGCCCCGGAGACACTTTACGATCTCATTCTGCAGATGAATTTATTTATCTGGCTGAAGTAGAAGAAGGAATAAAGATGTATATTGCTTTATTCAAAGAGTTGATCCAAATTAATAAATAGACATATAATATTTTATAGAAAAATTGAAGAATTCAGGGTTGAGATAACAAGAATATTGCATGGAAGATGGATTTAAAAACCAGGATATTAGAATGAAATTATTAGGGAAACAAATGAATAATTTAACAGAATAAGTAGGTCTTCATTGGAAAGCTGAAAGAAAATCAAATAATTATAATAATTGGATAGAGATTTTTGGGATTTGATGCAAGATGATAATAACTAAAATAAATAAGCAATAAACATGAAACTCTGGGATAAAGGTTTTAGTACAGATAAAAAAATAGATATTTTTACAGTGGGGAACGACCGTGAACTCGATCTGGTTCTCGCAAAATACGATGTGATCGGATCATTAGCACATGCGCGTATGCTGCAAAGGATCGGTTTGTTGAGTAAGGAAGAATTTTCAGCTGTAGAGCAGGAGATCCATAAGATCCTGGAAAGTATAAAAAAAGGTAAGTTTACTATTGAAGATTCTTTTGAAGATGTTCATTCCAAAGTAGAATTTATGCTTACCGAAAAACTGGGAGATACCGGTAAAAAGATCCAT
Source organism: Flavobacteriaceae bacterium (assembly GCA_024762795.1). Lineage (GTDB taxonomy): Bacteria > Bacteroidota > Bacteroidia > Flavobacteriales > Flavobacteriaceae > Namhaeicola. The sequence continues at coordinate 19,794 of JANTGS010000041.1, forward strand.
ACGGCACGTTCGAGGAATGATCAGGTTTTAGTGGATGTTCATTTGTATTTAAAAGAGGAACTGCATGATCTTAAAAAACTTACCAAAGATTTTTTTGATCTGCTTATTGAGCTTTCCAAAAAGTATAAAAAGGTACTTTTACCCGGTTATACCCATTTTCAGGTGGCCATGCCCTCTTCTTTTGGGATGTGGTTTTCGGCTTATGCCGAAAGCCTGATCGACGATGTGTATTTTATCAATGCCGCATATAAGGTTGTAGATCAAAATCCATTGGGTTCAGCTGCAGGATATGGTAGTTCTTTCCCAATCGACCGGGAAGACACAACTACCAGTCTGGAATTTGAGACCTTGAAATACAATTCTGTAGCTGCACAGATGAGTCGTGGAAAAGCTGAAAAATCAGTAGCTTTTGCCATGAGTTCTGTAGCAGGAACCTTATCAAAATTTGCCTATGACATCTGTTTGTATATGAGTCAGAATTTTGGATTTGTTTCTTTTCCGGACGAACTGACCACAGGTTCGAGTATTATGCCGCATAAAAAGAATCCTGATGTTTTTGAGCTGATTCGCGGGAAATGTAATAAGATCCAGGCCTTGCCTTATGAGCTCACTTTGATTACTAATAATCTGCCCAGTGGTTACCACCGGGACCTACAATTGTTAAAAGAAGGTCTGATTCCGGCTATTCAAAATCTTAAGGCTAGTCTGGAAATGTTTACTTATTCCTTACAAAATATCCGTGTCAACGAGCATATTTTAGACGATTCGAAATATGATTATTTGTTTTCTGTAGAGGAAGTGAACGAGCTCGTTCAAAAGGGAACTCCCTTCAGAGATGCATATAAGATCGTGGGGAAGAAGATCGCTCAAGGCGATTTTAAACCTCAAAAAGAGGTAAAACATACCCATTTGGGAAGTGTAGGGAATCTGGCCCTAAAAGAAATTGTAAAGAAAATGGATAAGGCATTTTAAGTTTTTGGTATCTTAGTAAAATTAATTTCTGCATGGAATATTTTTACGATCATGAAAAGAATTTCTTTTACAACCTGTATCCTTCTTTTTTTTGGAACGATTCTTCTTTTTTCCTGTTCTGATCAAAAAAATATGGTGAAGAAGATGAAAACCAGACATCTTGTAGATACCGTTGGGTTTTCTCAATACAACCGGCAATTTGACAGTATTATTCAAAGGATAGGTCCCAAAGATAAAAAACCTTCGAAAAAGCTATTTAAAGCAGCTATTTGTCCGCATGATGATTATGCTTATGCGGCAGGACTCTACAGTAAAACGCTTTCCGGGATCAAAGCCAAAACAATTATCCTGATCGGTGTAGCACATAAAGCCCGTAAATTCAATCTGGAGAATAAACTGGTTTTTGGGAGTTTTGATCTGTGGAAAAGTAATGATGATGTGATTCCTGTTTCCCCTTTAAGGGATGAATTATTAAAACAATTACCCAAAGATATTTTTATTGTTCACGACAGTATGATGCAATTGGAACATTCGCTTGAGGCGATCAATCCTTTTTTAAAAAGAAATATCAAAGACCTGGAGATCATCCCTGTTTTAGTACCCTATACTACCTATGAGAAAATGGATGCTTATGCCGGTCAGATGGCTGCTGTAGTGTATAAAATGATGAAAGAAAAGCATTTAAAATACGGAAAAGATTTGGCGGTGGTCATTTCAAATGATGCTATTCATTACGGAAATACGGAATGGGGCGGATCTGATCTGGCTCCTTTTGGTGTTGACAGCACCGGAAATACGAGGGCAAAACAAAAAGATCTAATGATTATTAAAGAATGTTTAAAAGGTAAGCTCACCAATGAGAAGATCAAAAAATTCAATACTTATACAGTAGATGCAAATGATTTTAGAAAGTATCAATGGACCTGGTGTGGAAGATATTCGGTACCCTTAGGTTTGCTTTTTGCCAATAAGCTTAACATCCTGATCGAGAAACAACCTTTAGCCGGTACCTTTTTAGGGTACAGAAGCAGTTATCCGGGAGATCATATAGAGGTTAAAGATCTCGGTATGGGTACAACAGCTCCTGCAACAAACAGTCACTGGGTCTCATATGTAGGAATGGGATATCAGTAAGGGATTACGTATTAAAAGAAAAATTATCATTATCTTGTGGGTATCAATAAGATGATCAAAGATCTCTTTTAACTGAATCAACCGGGTTAGATTTTGAAAAAAGCAATACTCTTCTTTTTCCTGCTGATCTCATCACAGATCTCCATAAGCCAGCATACGATCTTGTGGAAGATTACAGATAGCATTCATCATAAAACATCTTATTTGATCGGTACATTTCATTTGTTTGGCAATTCATTTGTCGATTCTGTTCCAGAGATTGAAAAATATTTATCAGCATCGGAACTGGCTGTATTTGAATCGGTTGATAAAGTTGACCATATCAGAAATATGATCAATGCAAGGGAATCTTCCGACTTAGTTACTAAAAAATTAAAAAAGAAGGATTTTGAAAAACTCGTAGAAATTTCTAAGGACTGGAAAGTTGATATTTATAAATTAAAACCTGTTGAACTGAGATGGAAACTGGAACAGGTTTTTATAAGATCAAAATGCGGTACCGTAAAAGAAGCGGATAAATGGGATCATTTTGATAAATATCTGCAATATTTGGCAGAGGAGAAAAATTTAAGAATGCTTGGATTGGAAACAGGTAAACAGCAACTGAGATTTATAGAAAGAGAAAATAAATTTCCTGTTTGGAAAGATGAAAAAAGAAGGATCATTTATTTGCTCGATCAGATCAGCAGTGAGAAACCTGATCTGATAAATTGTGAACTGGCCGGGAAATACAGAAATTTTGATCTCGATTATCAGTTTGATCAAAAATGCAGTAAAAATATTCTGATCAAAGAAAGGAATGATATTTGGATGAGAATTCTCCCGGACCTGATCAAAAATAACAATTGTTTTATTGCTGTTGGGTTATTTCATTTGTATAAAAACTGCGGTTTGATACAACAGCTAAAAAAAACCGGATTTTCTGTTGAACC
>JANTGS010000042.1 GCA_024762795.1 Flavobacteriaceae bacterium
GCCATGTATTTTTATGTATTGAATTAATATACAAGCAACTAATTTATATTTTAACATATATTAATTATATGACAAATATCATATTTTATATTATTTAGAATTATTAAAAATTAAACTAATAAAAGAGTTTAATTAGTTATCTTATTGATTTTAGAGTTTTTATGTAACATTAGACACTTAAGTAAAAGCAGAATTAATCTTAAAAAGAAGAATCATTTTTTTTTATTTATTATCATTTTCTCATGAATATCTATACATTTGTTAGATATATTCAAAGAAATCTGAAATGCACGAATTATCCATTGCGATGGGAATTGTAAAAATTGCTGAAAAAGAAGCCAAAAAGGCGCAAGCTACTTCTATTGACTCAATCGAACTGGAAATAGGCACCTTGTCGGGTGTGGAGATCGACTCTTTGAATTTTGCCTGGCCCATGGCTGTAAATAACACTCTTCTGGAAAAAGCCGTAAAAAAAATCTCAGTAGTTGAAGGACTGGCAAAATGTGTAGATTGCGACCATGAATTCAAGGTAAAAAATCTATTCGATCCTTGTCCGAAATGTAATAGTTTCCTAAAAATCATCTTAAAAGGCAAAGAACTCAGGGTCAAAGCCCTTGAGATTTCTTGACACCTCCGTACCAGGTTATTAGTAATTTAAGATTTTTATCTCAAATTATTAATGAATTACTAATTATTTCTTCTTTTTACGCAATATCATTAAAATTTTATTACCTGATATTTATCATTTAATAATTTTCTTCTTTGTGTTACTTTTATTACTTATAATATCGTAATTTTTTATTATGGAGAATTTAAAAAAGCCGCTACCCAGAACTTCTCTGATGAATGTGTTATGGGATATTCAAAAAAAGAGAAGATTTATCAGTCATGACGACATGACAAAGATCGCAGAAGAATTCGATATTTCACGAATGGAACTCGAAGGTGTGATCTCATTTTATCATTTTTATCACCGGTATCATTCCGGTAAATACACCATTTACCTCAACAACTCCATCGTGTCAAAACACAAAGATTACAAGCTTGTAAAAAAAGCATTTGAGAAAGAAACCGGGGTAAATTTCGGACAAGTGAGTAGTGATAAAATGTTCGGCCTTTTTGAAACTCCTTGTATTGGTTTAAGCGATCAGGAAACTTCCGCACTGATCAATTTTACACCTTTTACCGAACTAACCCCAAACAAAGTTAAACAGATTATCTCAAAATTAAGGTCGGGAGTGGCTCTTCAATCCTTAAGCAATTTGCCAAAAACCAACCTCCGGTATACACCCGATAAGAAAAGAATTGTTTTCTTTAAAAATTATATTCCGGGTTCTGCCCTGAAAAGAATGATTAAAATGGATCCTGATAAAGTGATCGAAACTGTTAAAGAATCGGGATTATCAGGCAGAGGCGGTGCATATTTCCCAACTGGTCTTAAATGGCAATATTGTAAAAACAATAATGCCGATCAAAAGTTTATTATATGCAATGCTGATGAGGGAGAACCCGGAACTTTTAAAGACCGAGTATTGATGCAAAAATATCCGGGACTCATGTTAGAGGGTATGACAATAGCCGGATATGCCACAGGAGCAAACAAAGGTCTTATCTATTTACGTGCAGAATACTTTTATCTTAAAGAATCCATCGAAAAAACCATTGATATTTTTAGATCCAAGGGGCTTTTGGGTAAAAACATCAAAGGAAAAAAAGGTTTTAATTTTGACATTGATGTTCATATGGGGGCAGGAGCTTATGTGTGCGGAGAAGAAACAGCCCTGATTGCCTCTATGGAGGGTAAAAGAGGTGAACCTTCTATAAAAGAATATTTTCCCGTTGAAAAAGGCTTTTTAAATAAGCCTACCATTGTAAACAATGTAGAAACACTATGCGCTGTGAGCCGGATCTTTGAAATGGGACTGGAAAAATGGTTAGATCTGGGTACAGAAAAAACTCCGGGCACAAAGATCATAAGCGTTTCAGGCGATTGTAAAAAACCCGGGATCTACGAAATAGAATGGGGCATGAAAGTTCGGGATTTTCTCAATCTGACAGAAGCAGAAGACCCCTACCTGATACTCTTCAACGGATATTCCGGGGAATGCTTGTCTCCTTTCGACTTTGATCGTGAGATCTCCGGGGAAAACCTTCTTTCAGAAAGTTTTGCTTTTAATGTAAATGATCCGTCCGAATACAAACAAAAGATGAGTGCGGTAGGAGTTAGAAGCGGCGGATCATTTATGATTTTTAATAAAGAAAGAGACTTTCTGGATATTTTTAAAAATATCAGCAACTTCTTTGTGGCTGAGTCCTGCGGGATCTGTGTGCCCTGCCGTACCGGGAATTTCCTGCTAAATAAAAAAATAAAGCAATTAATCTTGGGGCATGCCGATAGTTCAGATCTAAAAGCCATTAAAGATTGGAGTACCATTATTAAGCGCGCCAGCAGATGCGGACTGGGGCAAACCTCATCCAATTCACTGCTCTGTGCCATGTTTAAATTTTCGGATAAGTTTAAGGAAAGACTCACTGGAGATACCGATATCAACAAGGGCTTTAAACTTGAAAAAGCTGTTGAGAATTACAATGAAATCATCACCGAAATCGAAACCAATTATGGATAATCAGATAAATATTAAAATAGACGGTAAGGATTATCAGGTTTTAGAAGGAAAAAATCTGGTAGACACTGCCAAAGAAAACGGGATCTACATTCCAACACTTTGTCATTTTCATGAGATCAATCCCCCATTAGGTACCTGTAGGATCTGCACGGTCAATATCAACGGCCGGCCTTCAACTGCTTGTACCACAAAGGTTTTTGATGGTATGGAGATCGAGATCAATAGTGAGGATCTGATAGACACCCGAAAAGCGATCATAGAAATGCTGTATGCAGAAGGCAATCATTTTTGTCCTTCCTGTGAAAAAAGCGGTAATTGTGATATGCAGAACCTTGCTTATGATATGGGGCTTACCGTAACACGTTTTCCTCATGTTTTTAGCAATAAAATGGTCGATTTCAATCCAAAAAGGATGATTATGGAAAGTAATCGCTGTATCCTGTGTAAAAGATGCGTAGAATCTGTAAAAACCGAAGATGGAAAAGATGTTTTCTCTTTTGTAAAACGAGGTGTTCAAACTCGTATCCATATCGATTATGAGCAGGAAGAAAAACTGACCGAAGCCGAAGCCATCAGAGCTATGAATCTTTGTCCGGTAGGAGCAATTCTGGTAAAAGGCATGATCTACGAGGAGCCTTTCGGCGAAAGAAAATACGATCTTTTAGGAAAAACAAAAGCATCACCAATTCTTGATAAAAATATACCGTTAACGGGGAAAAATAAATTTATAGTAGCTACAACCTCTTTAGCAGGATGCTTTGGTTGTCATATGTCACTACTGGATATCGACACCGAAATACTCGACATGCTTGAGATCGTAGAATTTAACAAATCCCCTTTAACCGACATCAAAAATTTCAGCAAACGTTGCGATGTAGGTTTAATTGAAGGAGGTTGCGCTAATTCTGAAAATGTGAAAGTTTTAAAAGAATTCAGAAAAAAATGTGATATCCTGATAGGATTTGGAGAATGTGCAATCATGGGTGGAATTCCCGCCATGCGGAATTTTGTTCCCTTAAAGGAATGTCTTGAAGAATCTTATATCCATGGAGTTACCAGCGAGATCGGTGCCAATGTGATCCCTAATCATGAAGATATTCCCAAACTACTCAACAATGTCTATCCGTGTAACGAGATCGTTAAGATCGATTATTTTATCCCGGGTTGTCCGCCAAATGCAAATCACATTTGGAAGGTGGTAAAAAGTATACTTTTAGGCAAGGAATTCTCTATCGCACATGAAGAATTTAAATACGATTAAAAAATTTAGAAATGAAAAAATTAGTCATAGATCCCGTAACGAGAGTTGAGGGCCACGGAAAAGTAACCATTAATTTAGACGAAAATAATAAAGTTAAAGATTCTTTTTTCCATATTGTGGAATTCAGAGGTTTTGAACGATTTATTCAGGGACACCCGTACTGGGAAGCCCCTGTTTTGGTTCAGCGCCTTTGCGGAATTTGCCCTGTGAGCCACCATCTGGCCGCTGCAAAAGCCATAGATCAGATCGTAGGTTTAAATCCGGAAGATTTGTCTTTACCTGCCCAGAAGATCAGAAAACTATTACACTACGGACAAATATTCCAGTCGCATGCACTGCATTTTTTCTATCTGGCATCACCTGATCTGCTTTTTGGTTTTGATGTTGCTCCTAATAAAAGAAATGTGGTAGGTGTTGCTATCGAATTCCCTGAACTGGCCAAAAAGGGAATCCTGATGAGAAAATTCGGACAGGAGATCATAAAAATGGTTGCCGGAAAACGTATCCACGGTATCTCTGCAACACCCGGTGGAGTTCATAAAAAAATATCTGCAAAAGAACGTGATTATTTCCTCAACGGAGAAGAAATACCATCCATAGACACTATGATCGAATGGTCAAAAGAAATCATCAATTTTATAAAGGTTTATCATTCTAAAAACTCCAAATGGCTCGATGAATTTGCAACTTACGATTCAGGACATTTAGGCCTGGTAGATAAAAAAACCGGATTTTTAGAACTCTACGACGGAAATTTAAGAGCAATTGATGCCTTGGGAAATATCACCTTAGATGATGTGCCGGCTGACGATTATCAGAAGTATTTCTACGAGGGTGTTGAAAAATGGTCATATTTAAAATTTCCTTATCTGAAACATCTGGGAAGAGAAAAAGGCTGGAACAGAGTGGGGCCACTGGCACGAATCAATGTATGTAATGGGATCTCTACACCATTAGCCGAATTTGAACGACTTGTTTTTACAGCTGCAAGTGGAGGTAAAACCAACAATATGACCATGTATTCTCATTGGGCCAGACTGATTGAAATCCTTCATTGTGCCGAAATGATGAAAGAACTTTTAGAAGATGACAGCATCTTAAGTAACGATCTTACCAGGAGAGGCGAAAGAAGAAATGAAGGGATCGGAATTATTGAAGCTCCGAGAGGTACCCTGATCCATCATTATGAAGTGGATGAAAAAGACAGGATTACCCGCTGCAATCTGATCGTTTCCACTACCCATAATAACGAACCAATGAATCATGCGGTAAGATGGGTGGCCAACAATGTAATAAACAATAAACCGGAAGTTACGGAAAGCATGCTCAATCAGGTTGAAGTAGCCATCAGAGCCTATGATCCTTGTTTGAGTTGCGCTACACATGCCTTGGGTCAAATGCCACTCGAAATCTCTTTGTTCAACCATCAGGGAAATTTAATCGATGTTAAAAGAAGTTAAACATAAAGGAATTGTTTTTGGTATTGGCAATACAGGCCGACAGGATGATGGTTTGGGCTGGTTATTCCTGGATCATTTAAAAAGTAAAGGGTTTAATAAATACGATCTGGAATACCGGTATCAACTACAGATTGAAGATGCTGAACTGATAAGCCGTTATCAAAATGTTCTCTTTGTTGATGCCAGCAAAGATGAAATTGAGGAAGGATTTTACACTAAAATCTGTCGGCCTTCTGAAAAATACAGCTTTACTACTCATGAGCTGATGCCTGAAACAATCCTTTTTTTAGCACAAACACTCTATCACGCCAAACCTGAGGCAAAAATACTGGCCATCAAAGGTTATCAGTGGGAACTCAAAAACGGGATTAGCAAAAAGGCTATGATTAATATGAAAAAGGCAGAGGATTTTTTATTAAATGATTAATAGGTCGCTCCTACGGAGCTGAAATATTAGGTGAACAAATGACATTCTATAGATATATAGCCCCGATGGGGCTGTATTGTTTTAGTTTTAATAACAATTATATTATTCAAATTACTACACATAAAACATGATAATAATCTGACTCCGGAGGAGTTAACTATAAATAGCACCATAATAGTATTTAAAAATCAGCTCCGTAGGAGCGACCTGTTCTTTAAATTGGAAATACATAAAAAATCTAAAATTGAATATTGCGTTTTAACCCTAAATTCTTATTCCACAATTCAAATAAATAACTAAATATAAAGAAACTGTAAAAAATCATCTTTTAAAATCAATCATCTTATTATATTTGAATCTTAAAAAAATTATTATGTGTACAACCTGCGGATGTGGCGTAACCGATGAGATCACCATTCAGAAACCCGGAGAATTAGCTTCTTTGGTAAAACAAATTCCTGTTGAACATCATCATAACCACCACGATCATCCTCATGATCATTCTCATGATCACGGACATCATCATCACCATGAAAAAACCATTTTAGAAGTAGAACAGGATATATTGCAATCCAATCAATTATTGGCAGAAAGAAACCGGGGTTATTTCTTGGGCAAAAATATTTTTGCCATTAATCTGGTAAGTTCTCCCGGATCCGGTAAAACAAGCTTACTGGAAAAGACTCTGGCCGATCTGAAAGAAGAAGTGAATTTCTCAGTGATCGAGGGCGATCAGCAAACCATGAATGATGCCGATAGGATCGAAGCTCTGAAAATACCTGTGGTTCAGATTAACACAGGAAAAGCCTGCCATCTCGACAGTGAAATGGTAAGTAATGCTGTATTGAAACTGGAACCAACAGCCAATTCTATTGTGATGATAGAAAATGTGGGGAATCTGGTTTGCCCTTCAATGTTCGATCTGGGAGAAAATGCAAGAGTGGTGATTGTTAGCACCACCGAGGGAGATGACAAGCCTATTAAATATCCCGATATGTTTGTGGGATCAGACATTTGCATCATCAATAAGATAGATCTTTTACCTTATCTTAATTTTGACGTTGAAAAAGCAAAGAATTATGCACTTCAGGTAAATCCTAATTTACAGTTCTTTGAAGTTTCCGCTACAACCGGAGAAGGAATGGGACTTTGGTATGACTGGTTAAAATCAAAAATTAAAAAATCATAAATCTTTCAATCTTTTTAATCTTAAATAGCAAATATGTGTTTAGCAGTTCCGGGAAAAATCATTAAAATAGAAAATCAGATCGACGATATTTTCAGATTTGCAAAAGTCTCCTTTAATGGTATTGTTAAGGATGTGAATTTGGCCATGGTGCCCGAAGCCAATATTGGCGATTATGTTTTGGTTCATGTAGGCAGCGCAATCAGCATTGTAGATGAAGAAGAAGCCAAAACCACCATGGATATTCTGATGCAAATGGGGGAGCTGGACGAACTTGAGAACGGTGAAGAATAACAGCTTTATGAAATCCTCTCCGGATAATTATTTTGTACTCAAAAGTATCGGAATAATCCATACACCTTACACCACGAATGCTCCTAATCAATCTACAGAAAAACAGGAAGGAGATTTCAGGATAGAATTGAATAAGGAATTAACGGAGGGCTTGTTTCGTCTCGATACTTTTAAATATATATACGTATTCTACTTTCTCGATAAAGTGATCAGAAAGAATGAAATGCAGGTTACACCTCCCATGTATCCAGATAAAGTCGGCCTATTTGCCAGCAGAAGTCCAAACCGACCTAACCCTATAGGGATCAGCGTAGTAGAGATAAAAAGTATATCTGGTAATATCCTCTATATTTCCGGAATTGATGCCTTTGACAATACGCCCGTTTTAGATATCAAACCCTATTTTAATGAACTGGATGCCAAAACCGATGCCAATACCGGATGGTTTAATCCTGAAGATGATTCTGATCATTTTCTATTACATCTTAAAGGTATTCCACATCAGCATAAATGATTTTTAAAAAGTGATATTTGTAAGGTTTTAATACTCTAAAACCTGCTATTTTTACAAAAAAATTCAATTAAAATTATGAGCATTATGAGAATAAGATTATTATATCTTTTGGCAGGGTTATTTGTATTCCTGTCATGTGAAACAAAAGAAAAAAACGAGAAATCCATGAATGATTTAGAAAAGAATCCTCTGCTGGCAGAATGGGATACTCCTTTTGGCGTACCTCCTTTCGACAAGATCAAGAGTGAAGATTATCTACCTGCACTAAAAAAAGGTGTGGAAGAAAAACGGGCAGATATAGATGCGATCGTTAACAACAAAGAAAAGCCAACTTTTAAGAATACAATTGTTGCCCTGGAGCTCAGTGGTAAAACCTTATCTAAAATCATGGGGCCTTTTTTTGCAGTTAGAGGTGCCAACACCGATTCTATACTTGATGGAACAGCCAAAATTATGGCTCCTGAATTTTCAAAACTCGGTGATGATGTACGCATGAATCCGAATCTTTTTAAAAGAGTAGATGCAGTTTATAAAGAAAAAGACCAACTGGATCTTTCTGCTGAAGATCTTAAACTTCTGGAAGAAACCCATAAGCAATTTATCCGAGCAGGTGTTAATCTTAGCGAAGAAAAACAGCAAAAACTGCGTAAAATCAATACCCGACTGGCTACTTTATCACAGGAATTCGGCGATCATTTACTCAATGAGACCAACGATTTTGAATTGTATGTTACCGACAAAAAAGATCTGGGCAATGCTTCACCGGCATTACTTGCCGTTGCCGCTAAAGAAGCTAAAAAGAGAGGCCACGACAAAGGCTGGTCATTTACCCTGCATCGTCCAAGCATCAATCCTTTTTTACAAGCATCCCCAAATCCTGTACTACGCAAAAAGATCTTTAACGGATATGCCATGCGTGGGAACAATAACAACGAGAATGATAACAAGAAAATTCTCGAAGAAATGGCCTCCCTTCGCCTGCAGGCAGCCCGTTTAAAGGGTTATAAAAATCATGCTGCCTATATTTTATCAGATAATATGGCTGAAACTCCAGAGAATGTTTACAAATTTATGGACCAGTTGTGGACACCGGCTTTGAACCGAGCCAAAAGAGAAAGAGCTTTACTGGCGAAAAAAATGAAATCTGAGGGAGAAACCAAAGCCTTTGAAGCCAGCGACTGGCGCTATTATGTGGAAAAGATCCGTAAAGAAAAATACAATTTCAATGAGGAAGAAACAAGACCTTATTTTGAAGTAACTGCCGTTCGTGACGGGGTATTTATGCTGGCCGGAAAACTTTTTGGTTTACAATTTAAAGAATTGAAAAATGTACCCACATGGCATAAAGATCAACAGGTTTTTGAAGTATTGGAAGCCGATGGAAAACATTTGGGCGTGGTTTATCTTGATTACTTTGCGCGTTCAAGTAAAAGAGGTGGCGCCTGGATGAATGAGCTCCGGGCACAGTCTAATGTAGATCAATTTGTCACACCTGTAGTAACTACAAATTTCAACTTCCCTCCTGCTACCGTTGAAATGCCTTCTCTGTTATCATTCACTCAGGCACAAACCTTTTTCCATGAATTTGGTCATGCTCTACACGGATTACTATCCAACGTAAAATATGAGTCTCTTTCCGGAACAAATGTCCCTAGAGATTTTGTTGAATTCCCTTCTCAGGTAATGGAAAACTGGATGAGCGAACCCGAAGTATTAAGATTATATGCTAAACACTATAAAACGGGAAAAGTAATCCCTGATGCCTTGATCAAAAAAATGAATGAAGCCAACGATTTTAACGAAGGTTTCCGAACCGTAGAATATATGGCAGCTGCTTATCTGGATATGGCCTGGCATACCATTCAGGATACTACCCTGCAAGAATCCAACGCCTTTGAAAAGAAAGCCATGGACAAGATCGGGCTGATCAATGAGATCATTCCACGTTACAGAAGTACTTATTTCTCTCATATTTTCAGTGGGGGGTATTCTGCAGGATACTACAGCTATTTATGGTCGGAAGTACTGGATGCTGATGCATTCCAGGCTTTTAAAGAGAGTGGGGATATCTTTAATCAGGCAATTGCAAAAAAATATAGAAAAATGATAAGCCAGGGAGGTACCAAAAAGGGAATGGACCTGTACAAAGAATTTAGAGGCAGAGAACCTAAGATCGATGCCCTGATAGAAAAAAGAGGATTAAAATAGCATTAATAATATTATCAGATCAAGGCTGTCTTAAAACTTTTAAGGCAGCCTTTTTTATTATCTACTTTCACCTGTTTTGTTTTATTGTTTTTAATGATCAAAATAATCGCTGATATATGCGTTTATTGATTTTTTTAATCCTTTCCCTTTCGTTATATTTATCAAAATTTAAATCACCGGGAATTGAAATCAAAAAATTATCAGGCTGATGTGGTCATAATTGGTGGAGGAATTGCAGGAATCACCACAGCAATAGAATTATTGGAATCGGGCAAAAAAGTGTTGATCATAGAAAGAGACCTCGAAAAGAATTTTGGAGGATTAGCCAAAGAATCTTTTGGCGGGATGTTCTTTATAAATTCTCCTCAGCAAAAATTTTCAAAGATCAAAGACCATGTGGAGCAAGCTAAAAAAGACTGGTTTTCCTTTGCCGAATTTGAAAAAGATGAGATCTGGGGGAAACGATGGGCAGAGGCTTTTTTAGAATCTACGCAGGATATTTACCAATGGGTATCGAAAAAAGGTATCAGGTTTTTTCCTATTGTACATTGGGTGGAAAGAGGTCTTTTTCAACCCGGAAATTCAGCACCCCGTTTTCATATGGTCTGGGGGACCGGCCATGGCCTGATGCAAACTTTGATCGGTCATTTGAGATCCGTTTCCAATACAGATACTCTTCAGGTACTCTTTGAGCATAAAGCGGATGATTTTGTAATAGAAAATGATACGATTGTTGCCGTTAAAGGAGTCGATGAAAAGAATAATATCGGTTTTACAGCTAAAGGAGATAATTTTGTTGTTGCTACCGGCGGTATCAACGGAAATATGGAGAAAGTACGAAAACACTGGCATACCGATTGGAAAACACCTCCGGAAGTCATTTTAAACGGATCTCATCATTTTTCTGATGGATTGATCCACGATAAAGTAAATAAACTTGGGGGAAACCTTTCCAATATGAGTCTGATGTGGAACTATGCTGCCGGTATTCCGCACCCTTATCCCAAAAGAAAAAATCACGGATTAAGTCTGGTCCCTCCCAAATCGGCACTTTGGATTAATTATAAAGGAGAACGCATGGGGCCGGTACCTTTGGTAACAGCATTTGATACCCGGTACCTGGTAACCAAGGTCTGTGAACAGGAAAAACAGTATTCCTGGCAAATCCTCAACAAAAAGATCGCTTATAAGGAACTGGCCGTTTCCGGATCGGAATTTAATGAGGGTATCAAAGAAAAAAAGGCTTTTAAATTCCTCTTTTCTCTGTTTACCGGAAATAAAAAACTGATCCACACACTGGAAAAAGACTCTCCAAATTATATTACAGCAAACTCTGTTGAAGAACTTGTAATGAAAATGAATAAGCTTACTGGGTCCGATGATATTAAGGTAGAAACCTTAAAGCAAACCATTGAAAGTTACGATGCTAATTTTGAGCATGGAAAAAACATCTGGAATGATGAACAGATCAGAAGAATCGAACACACAAGACAATACAAAGGAGATAAAAAACGAACACTGAAACCACAAAAACTGAATCAGAAAAATGCCTATCCGCTTATCGCTATAAGGGAATTTATTTTATCTAGGAAAAGCCTGGGGGGCATCCAGACCAACCTCAGTTCACAGGTTTTAAAAGTATCGAAAATCAACGGTGAACAGGAAGCTTTTAAAAATCTATATGCTGTTGGGGAAGCCGCGGGATTTGGTGGAGGAGGATCTCATGGAAAAAGAGCCCTTGAAGGAACCTTTTTAGCCACCTGTATCTTTACGGCAAGGAAGGCCGCGGAACATATTTTGAGTTAGTTTTTTGTTTTTTGATTTGGGGTTTAAGGTTTTGAAATTAAAAAAAGTCAATCATTAATGCATTAAATGATATAAAATAAATACATGAAAAAAACGGGAGCAAATATAGCGGTATACGCTTTAGAACAGATCGGCATAAAATATACATTTGGCATTCCGGGAGTACATAATATTGAACTGTACGACGAGCTGAACAATTCAAAGAAGATAGAGCCCATCCTGGCAACCCATGAAGGAGGTGCCTCTTTTATGGCTCTTGGCGTTTCGTGTACTTCAGATACGGTTGGCACTTTGATGATCGTTCCGGCGGCAGGAACTACCAATGCTATGAGCGGGATCGGGGAAGCCTTTTTAGATGGTATTCCTATGCTGATCATTTCCGGAGGAACCCGTCAGGACAGCGGGAAACACTTTCAACTGCATCAGCTGGATCAGGGTAATCTGGTTAAGGAAATCACCAAAGCTTATTTTAAGATCAACAAACATGAAGAGATTGTTGAAACGATCTACAAAGCTTATGATATAGCTGTTTCGGGTGAGCCCGGACCTGTTTTTATTGAATTCCCTGTAGAGATCCAGATGTTTAAAGGTGAAATCTCAAAGCTTTTCCCCTATCAAAAGAAACCAAAGAAACCAAAGACCGACCATAAGAAAATTAAAGCTGCTGCTGAACTCCTGATCAAAGCTAAAAATCCGGGAATCTATGTAGGCTGGGGAGCAGCAAATGCCACTTCCTCTATTAAAAAAATTGCTGAAATACTTGGTGCTCCTGTTGCCACAACCCTCCAGGGAAAAGCCACATTTCCTGCTTCACACCCTTTGCATACCGGATTTGGATTCGGCCCTAATTCAGTACCTGCTTCTCAAAAAGCCTTTAAAAATTGTGATGCCATGCTTGCTGTGGGAGTCCGTTTCTCCGAAATAGGAACCGGTAGCTTTGGGGCAACTGTTCCCGAAAATCTGATCCATATCGATATCAATCCAACGGTTTTCGATAAAAATTATCCTGCTAAGATCTCCATCGAAGCTGATGCGGAAGATGCCTTAAAATTGATGGCCGAGTCTCTGGAAAAGCTGACAAAAACAACAAAAACTGATCGTACTGCACTTGAAAAAATGATTGCAGAGGAAAAACAAAAATATACTGCAGAATGGAAACAAAAACCTTTAAAGGACAAAGTTTCTCCCGGATATTTTTTTGAAAAACTAACTAAATTTACCCATGAGGACACGTACTTTGTGGTTGATGACGGAAAACACACTTACCTTGCAGCAGAGTTGTTGCCCGTTGATCGTTCACGTCATTTTGTTTCGCCTACCGATTTTAATTGTATGGGATTTTGTGTACCTGCAGCTATCGGAGCCAAATTTATGAATCCTGATAATCAGGTGGTTGGGATTGTTGGGGATGGTGGTTTTTTAATGACCGGACTTGAAGCTCTTACCGCAAGCACCTATGGAAAAGGCGTGGTTTATTTTGTTTTTCACGATGGTGAACTGGGACAGATCTCTCAATTTCAAAAAATTCCCCTTAAACGAAAAACAGCTACAATTTTGGGAGATATCAAGATCAAAGGAATCGCAGAAGCAACCGGTGCAACATATTTACATATGCGAAACGATTCTGAAATAGAAGATACGATAAAGAAAGCTTTCGCTGAATCAAAAAAGAATATTCCGGTAATTGTAGATGTAAATATTGATTACTCTAAAAAAACCTATATGACTAAAGGCGTTGTAAAAACCAACCTGAACAGATTTAGTTTTAGTGAAAAAATTCGTTTTATCGGCAGAGCTTTAAAAAGACATCTATTAGAAAAATAAATTTATGGATCCACATTTTAAAGAAAATATTATTTTACTGGCTGAAGTGATCGTACCTCAGATTTATAAGAAAGAATCATTACAATACAGTTTTATAAAGTATTTTAAACAAATCTTTTCCGGACTTGAAGAAAACTCATCAAAGAAGATCGGGTTACTTGTACGAGTCATAAATATTCTTAGCTACTTTTATTATCTTACTTCATTTAACCGGTTGAGCTATAAGAAAAGAAAAAAGTTTGTTAAAGCTCTTTTTAACTTCCCTGTTGGAACCATTGTAGCCGGTATAACCGGATTGCGATCGTTGATCTTGATTTCCTATTATGGTATTGACCAGATATGGGAAGAGATCGATTACGAAGGACCCTTAAATAAAAAAGCATCATGAAAAAAGAACTGGAATTTGATGTGATAGTTGTGGGCTCAGGAGTTGGTGGAGCTACTTTTACAGATTATCTCCTTCGTAAAAATCCCGATCTTAGAATAGCAATAGTAGAATCAGGACCCTACCGAACTAAAGAAAACTTCAATCAACGTGAAATTGACATGACAGCTATGTATTATAACCGTGGAGCTGTTTTAACTAAAAATTTACAAATTGGTATTTCAGCAGCCAATACACTGGGAGGCAGTTCGGCTGTTTATACCGGAGTTTCTTTTCGTCCACCTGAAAGTGTTCTCAAGAATTGGAGACACACCTTTGGGATGGATTTTTTAACCGAGACTTTTGTAAATGAATCGCTTGATGAGATTGAAAAAGAGATCTCTGTTCACGAATTACCCGAAAGTTGGGATAACGACAATAATAAACTATTTAGAAAAGGAGCCGAAGCACTGGGATATCCTGTTAAAAGATTAAAGATCAATACTAAAGACTGTCAGCAACAGGGGTTTTGTAATCTGGGATGTACCACAGGAGCCAAACAGGGAACACTTGAAGTACAATTGCCTAAAGTTACCCAAAAAGGGGTGAGATTTTTTTGTAATACCAAAGTTATTTCTGTAGAAGAAAATAAGCTTAATGTTGTTGTAAGTCCGACTCCGGAAGGAACCAAAGTCAATAATCTTAAGGAGGGTAAGCATATTTTCAAAGCCGAAAAGATCGTTTTGGCCGCAGGTGTTTTAAATACTCCTGCTATTCTGTTACGCTCAGCTAAAAAGCTTAGAATCAACAATAAAAATATTGGCAGATATATTACCCTGCATCCGGCCTTTAACATTAATGGAATTCAGCCGGAACCTATTAAGAATTATAGAGGTTTTCCAAAAACAGTTTATTCAGATCATTTTTCAGATACCGATGATTTTTATCTGGAAACCTCTTTCTATTTTCCTGGGGTTACGGCCAAAAACAATCCCGGTTATGGTGATTTACATCAGGAAATTATGAAAGATTACCATAAAATGATGTCGATCTTAATTCTTGCTCATGATAAAGCCGAATATAAAAATCGGATCACAATTGATAAAAAAGGAAATTCCATTATTGATTATACAGTGAGTGAAAAGTCGAAAATTGCTCTTGTAAAAGCATTACAGGAAGCCACCAAGATTTTCTTTAGTGCAGGTTGTAAAAAAATAATGCTCCCGGCAGCAAAACATCTGCCTCTGACCCCAACCGATGAAAATAATATAGAAGAATTGGTCAGCCTTAAATATCTTAATTTATTCAAAACCCCATTGTCAAGTGCTCATCCGCAAGGAGGTGCGAGAATGGGAAAAGATAAAACCACGGCCGTTTGCGATCAAAACGGAAAGGTGTTTGGAACCCGCAGCATTTACATCTCAGATGCTTCTTTATTTCCCACATCCGTTAAGGTAAATCCATATGAAACCATTATGCTTCTGGCAAAACATGTGGCAGAAGAAATTTATGAAGAATAAGTTTTTACTATCCGCCTTGCCGGGACAGGAGCCTGAATGCCTTCTTCTTTTAATTTTGCGAAGATCTTAAGATTAATCTCGCTATCGGTTCTAATCGTATCAGAGAAACTTGTCCAGTACAACAAGGTAAAACTCAGATTCCCATCGCTATCATAACCCTTAAAATAAGTGTTAGGCATAGGATAATTCAGTGTTTTAGGATGCTCATTTGCCATTTCTGTAAGTAAGTTAATCACTTTTTCAGGATCAGCATTCGGCGCGGTTTTCATAATGATCTCACTCCTTCTGTTCCGATCCGACAGGGTATAATTGATCACTTTTTTAGAGATAAGATCTCCGTTAGGAATGATGGCTTCATAACCGGAATAAGATTTTATATTACTTGAACGCACGCCAATATTGGTTACTACACCCAGTTCCTGATCAACTTGAATGGCATCACCCAGATTGATAGGCCGTTCAAAGGCCAGAATAAGACCTGCTACAAAATTCAGAACCACATTTTGTAATCCGAAACCTATACCAACCCCAAGGGCTCCAAACATAAATCCCAGTTTGCTCACATCTAAACCTGCTGCAGACAATGCCATATAAAGTCCAATCCCAATAATAAAGATACGAAGAAGCAGTGAAACAGCCGGAGCGACACCACGCGGCAACACCTTGACCATCCATTCATCCTGAAAAATAGTTGCAGCAAGTTTTGAAAGCAGCAAGGCAATGACAAAAATACCTAAGAAAGATAAGATACCACTCAGATAGACCGTCATTTCTCCAACTTCCCAATGAATATCCATCAACTCGTAAAACCAATCTGTTAAAAGATCGTAAAGATCAAAACTTTTTAGGGTGAATAATATCCATACGATGAGCCCTACCATATTAAGTAGAGGCTTGATACGCTTATTGGTAACGTCCAGCATTGTGCTTAGGGCATGAATGCTGAATTTCTTTCTAAACCTGAATAACAATACTATTATACTTGTCACAATCTTTACAGAAAGGAAAACAACCATTCCTAAAGCTGTTGAAGTAAGAATACCATAGATCAAAAAGGCAGAAAGATTTGCCATTCCGATGATATTAGCAATAACAGCTGCGACAAGGATAAATATATAGATTGGAGAAAAGAACATAAAGAACCGGTAAACCGGACTGAATTTCTCCTTTGACCGGGACATGATTTTTCTTGCCGATATAATTGCCGTAATCAGGATCAGTGCATCAATGATCATCAAAATTCTTACAGGAGCGTTTTTATAAACAAGGTAGGCTTCAATAATTTGAATAAGATAGGAAACTAAAATAAGAATAAGCGGAAGCCTGAAACTTTTGACAGTAATTTTGGGTAATAAATAAACAGTTCCTGATAAGATTAAAATGATCAGAATTTCAATAAATGGAGGTATAAGATCTTTATAGAAAAAAACTGAGATCAGTATTCCAACCACCAAAGCTGAAGCTGCCGAATGAGAAAGAATCACTTTGGTCTGATTCTCAAGGGGACTTATTTCTTTTTTAGTTTTTTTATTCCATTGAATATTCAATCTGAAAAATACTATAAAAAGAAAAAGAATAAAAAGTATTTGTAAAACAAGCGTTGAACGATTCAAAGTAAAGAATTCCTTTAGCAGGGTTTTGTTCTCTTTTATTTTTGCAGAAACATGATCAGATAGACTAACAACCCCGGTAGTTTTTACAGAGTCTATTTCTTTAAAACTAAAATCGCTTGATTTCCAGATAGGTTCACTGTCGAAAATAAAATAATCTTTTTGCAGTTGATGTTCAGCCAACTCTATTTCCGAAATAAACTCATCAACAGTTAAAACCAATTCTGTTAATTTTTTCTGTTTGAGAAAGACATCCTCTAAACGTGTGTGAGCTACATCTCTAACTTCTTTCAAAGTATTAATGATCTTATCCAAACCCTCATAAACATCATTTGAAGCTTCATTCTCCTTAAGCTTTTGCTGAGTTTCTTCCCATGTTTCTATTTCTTTAGTGAGTTCATCACTAATAACACTGATCTCTTCAGAGCGATCTTTTAAAACTTTCTGATAATTTTTTAACTGGTTGTGATAATTGTTCCACTCAACCTTATTTACCTTTAAAACCCTCTGGTTAAAATGTTCAAGTTCAGGCAGTAAAGAATCTCTCTTAAGATTAACTTCAACTGAGATCTTGTTGAGCAGAGAATCTACTTCTGTAATTTCAGTACTGGGCCTTAAGATCTTTTTTAGTTTCTGAATTCGTCGATTGAGTCGTTCTGATTCATTTGAAATATTACTAATAGAGATGGTGCTTACCTCTGTGCTGTCAGTAAGCCTGGCGTTTTTTGTCTGGGACTGAACTCCTGAAACAAAGAAAAAAAGAAAAAAAAGACCTAAAAATACAGATCTTAATATCCTATGAATAAAGTATCTTTTCATGTGGTGAAAGATACAATGTATTTTTTATATTTTTAAAAAATTTAAACACCAGTAAATACATTGTAAAAAAACAACTTACAGGATCTTTTCCAGAAAAGCATCAATTGCCTTCCAGTATTCTTCCCCTCCTTTTTGTCCTTCCCAAAGTGCTTTTGAACCATGATATCCGTTTCCGGAGGGAATAAATTGCGTTTGATTAATGTTCAAATGCATCTTTTGCAAAAGTTTTGTAATTCCGGAAGCTTCCTTTTTGGAAGAAGTGACAAACATAGGCTTTGAAAAATTTTCCAGCTTATCAATTAAAGAACCTTTTTTATCGGCAAAATAATTTCCCGGACTAAAAGAGATTACAGCAGAGATCTTCTCATTTTCAGATGCAATATACAAAGCCAGAGTCGAAGAATAGGAACTTCCCCAAAGTATGATTGGTCTTTGATATTTTTTATAAACATAATTAATGGCAGCTCTGATATCCTGTTCTGCGTCAAAATATTCTGTAGGTTTATTTTGTTTTACAGCATTGTTATGCGTCATATTCTGATGTTCTCTCAGTTCTCCGCCGGAACGCTGATCTATAGCCACACAATTAAATCCTTTAGCATTGAGTTTTGGAGCAATATCCATATACTCATATTTGTTATATCTGGCCTGATGACACAAAAGGATTACCGGAGCATTTTTATCGATCTCATACACGTGAGCACTGATCAGTACCCCATCCTTTGAAGGAAATTCTACTTCTACAGGATTATTCTGGTAAAATTTTTCCTTACTGAACGATCCAAAAACAAGAAGGATCAAGACCATAACAAACAAAAGTTTTTTCATGATAAAATTTTTAGATTTATGCCATAAAAGATACAAAAATAAAACTATTTGATTTTTTTAGTTTTTTGCTCTTCTTTTTCCATTTTTTTAAAATATCCTCTAAACATAAAATTATGCTTTAAAGCCTCCATATTTTCGTTTAAAAGTACACTTCCTTCTTTGATATTCTTTATGATCTCTTCAACATCATCAGCCATAATTGAATCATTAACCACAGTATTTAATACGCCTTTGCCATTTTTATAATCGGTTATCACATCATTCAGGTTTGTTACAACTGAGTCTATTTTAATACCGGATTGGTCAAGATGATCAATAATCGATCTGATTTTAACCGCGGCAATCGAATCATTTAAAAGTACTGAGGTCACATTATGATCATTTTTAGCAGAGGTGATCATGTTATTTAAATTTTTAATCGCCATAGAGGCATCGGCACTTGATCTATTTAAATTTCTGACTGTTTCCTCTAAATTAGCTGCCATAGCAGAATCTTTAACAAGTTTTCCAACAGTACCCTTACCTTTATTTATCTCTTTTGTGATCTTTAAAAGATCGGCAGTTAACAGTGCAGCATTTTTATTGGTAACGCTCAAGGTAGACAACATATCGCTGGAACTCACTTTCATAAACGATTGGATGGTATCGCCGGGCATCAAAGGTTCCGCAGATTCTTTACCCGGAATGATATTGATGACCATGCTTCCAACAAGTCCATCAGAATTTATAGCCGCCAACGCATTTTTTTTCATATGCTTTAACATCTTATCCTCAATAATCATCACAACAAAAATTGTGGTATCATTTTTCATTTCAATCTCTTTAACTGTACCTGTATTAATCCCGGAATATCGAACATTATTTCCCAGCAGTAATCCATTCACATTGTTAAATACAGCGATAATTTTAGAGGTTTTTCCGATAATATTTTGCTTTTTCCCAATAAAATATAAGGCTGCTATCAGAAGTATTGTACTGATAAAAACAAAGAGGCCTAAATTAAATTTTTGTGAGTTTGTCCGTTTCATACCTGATAGTTTTTACTATTACTTAAAGAATGCCTTAATTTTTTTATCTTCTGAAGAAACCAGCTCTTTAAAGGTTCCTTCAACATAATTTACCCCTTCAATTAACAGGATCATCCGGTTGGAGATCACTCTGGCACAGTCTACATCATGCGTAATAATCAATGAGGAGGATCCGTATTTGATCTGGATCTCTTTCATTAACTCTACTATTTCTTTGGCTGTTATCGGATCGAGTCCTGTTGTGGGTTCATCGTAAATAATTATCTTAGGATGCAAAATAATGGCTCTGGCCAGCGCTATTCTGCGCTTCATTCCTCCCGACAATTCATTTGGCATCAGATCTATTGCACCGAGCAACCCCACACTTTCCAAAGCCTCCTTCACCAATTTATCCTTTTGGTCATATTTTTCTTTATGGATGCGTAAGGGAAATTCAAGATTCTCTCTTACCGTCATTGAGTCATACAAAGCACTCCCCTGAAAAAGAAAACCTATTTTGGTACGTAAAATATCCATTTCTTCGTGGTCGATCCGGGTGATATCCTTACCCATAAGCTCGATACTTCCCGAATCGGGCTGCATAAGACGGACAATGCATTTGATCATAACAGTCTTTCCGGATCCTGATTTCCCCATAACCACCAGACTTTCCCCTTCAAACAGATCCAGGTTAAATCCATTCAGAACATGGTGAGTTCCGAAGCTTTTACGCAGATCTCTGATCTTTAAAATGGGTTCTCTGTTTTTTAAATCTTCCATTAACTTATAGATGAAAATATATCCGTAACAAAAACTGCAATAAAATCAATAATAAAAACAAGCATTGAGGTATAAACCACCGCCGTATTAGAAGCTTCTCCAACCCCAACCGTACCATTTTTACAATAATATCCTTTAAAGGTCCCTACCAGTCCGATGGCAAATCCAAAGAAAAATGTTTTGATGATTGCCGGAAAGATATCAGAAAATTCCAAAGCATTAAAAACCTTATTAAAATACAGTAAAAATGACATATCACTCTTCAGGTATTCTACAATTGCAGATCCCAGTAAAGCTATGGCATCACCAAAAATGATCAGCAAAGGCACCATAAGCGTTGTTGCCAGAATACGTGTAACTACCAAATACTTGAACGGATTGGTTCCTGAAACCTCCATCGCATCAATTTGCTCTGTAACCCGCATAGAGCCCAGCTCAGCTCCTATCCCCGAACTTATTCTGCCTACGCAGATCAAAGCTATGATTACCGGACCAATCTCTCTTACAATTGAAATACTCACCATAGAAGGAATCCACGATTCTACCCCCAGATCCAACAAAGTGGGGCGGGACTGCAAGGTAAAAACGAGTCCAAGAATAAATCCTGTTACACTAACTAGCAACAAAGAACGATTGCCCATATTATAACACTGGCGTAAAAGTTCTTTAAATTCAAAAGGCCTTGAAAAGGTTTCTTTAAAAAACCTGGCAGCAAAAAGAGACAGTTCCCCAATTTCAATAAAAAATGCCTCAATTTTCGATGGTACCGTAAAAATACTTAATCTCATAACCGGTCATGATCAGAATAAAAAAAGATCTAAAAAGACAGTTAAAAACCTCATTCCCATTCAAAAGTTATCATCACAAATAAAAACAAAGTATAACAACAATCGAATAAAAGTTCTAAAAAAACAATGATTTCTATATAAAAATACGAAAAAATGAGGTCTTTTAAATCAAAAAAGTGATATTTATTCTTTCCTAAATATTTTTAAAGAATTTCATTTTAACCGAAAACCCGAGAATTATTGAGAGGAATTTTTAATCAATTTTTTAACCACATAAGCTTTTGAAGAGTATATCTTAACCATATAAATACCTTTAGGAAGGGTATTGATATCAATATATTTAAAATGTGAACGTATCTCCCGTTCTTTAATTCCTATCAATGAATAAATTTCTATTTTATATATTTTAACATCCTGACTGTCAATAGAAAAAAATGTTTTCGCCGGATTAGGGTACAACTTTATTGCTTTCATTTCCTCATGTATTTGCGAAAATGAAAAGTTAAATACAAACAGGAAGAAAAGTAAAAAGAAGTATTTTTTTTTCATCACAGGCATTTTAAGAATTATTACGGAATAACTTGCCATTTTAACTCGTTCTTTTTTCCTTTTTCATCGTTAAAATATTAAACCATAGCTTAGGCTTTGCTTGAATATTTTGTCTTGATAATGAAAAAAATAAATTCATTATTTCCGTCAGCTTATTTCATAACATTCCCTTAGTTATTCATATAGGTTAAAGTTAATAAAAAAAGGCTATCAAAAT
>JANTGS010000043.1 GCA_024762795.1 Flavobacteriaceae bacterium
ATGATTTATTATTGTATCTATAAGATATTCAGTTCTTTATAAAATAGTCTTTATAATTTCAGGCGGTCGGCCTACAATGGCTTTAGTCTCAGTAATTACAATAGGGCGTTCTATTAATTTTGGATTCTCAGCCATAGCTTTGATAATTTCTTTATCGGACAGCTCTTTTCCTTTGTAATTCTCTTTCCAGATCGCTTCGTTTTTCCTAACCAGCTCAATGGGTTTGATATTTAGTTTTTTTATAAGTTCACTCAATTCTTCAAAGGAGGGAGGGTTCTTTAAATATTCAACAATTTCGAAATCAGTGGTTATTTCTTTTAAAATGGCCAGTCCTTCACGACTTTTTCTGCATCGGGGGTTGTGATAAATCTTCATTTTAGGTATAAATTTAGTCGAGCATAAATATATAATTTTATATCGTTTAATTTAAGGCGGTTAATAAATTTTTTAACAATCTTATCAATAATATATTTATCTTTCAATTGAACTATTTATTTCTGATGAAAAACAATTATATTACTTTTGTCGAATAAACTCTAATAAAAATGACCTTTACGGATACCCATACACATTTATATGTAGAACAATTTGAAGAAGACAGAGATCTGGTTGTAAAAAGAGCTCTTGATGCCGGGGTTAGCAGACTTTTTGTACCGGCAATTGATGCTTCCTATTTTCCTGCCATGTTCGATCTTGAGAAAAAATATCCTGAACAGGTTTTCTTAATGGCCGGATTGCATCCTACGCATGTAAAAGGAAATTATAAAGAAGAACTGGATAAGATCTCGAATATAATGAACAGACATCAGTTTTACGGTATTGGAGAAATTGGGATAGATCTGTATTGGGATAAAACTTTTATAAAAGAACAGCAGGAGGCTTTTAAAACCCAGATCAATTGGGCTAAAGAAAAAAATCTACCCATTGTTATTCATTGCAGAGATGCTTTTGATGAGATCTTTGAAGTACTTGATGATGTAAAAGATGAAAAACTTTTCGGAATTTTTCACTGTTTTACAGGAGATCTGGAACAGGCAAAAAAGGCCGTCTCTTACAATATGAAACTGGGTATCGGAGGAGTGGTTACTTTTAAAAACGGAAAGATCGATAAGTTTTTAGATCAGATTCCATTAAAAGATATTGTTCTTGAAACTGACGCGCCTTATCTCGCGCCAACACCATTCCGTGGTAAACGTAACGAAAGCAGCTATTTACTGAAAGTTGCCGAAAAAATGGCAGAGATCTATCAGGTAAATAAAGGTGAGATTGCCAGAATCACAACTCAAAATTCTAAAGAAGTATTTGGAATATAATTTATCTTCACTAAAATGTCAGAAACAGTTTTTTACAAAACACCCATAGGAACAGCAAAGATCACCGGAAGTGAAAAAGGGATCAGATCGATTTCTATAGTTGATGATGATCTGCCAGATTCAATAGATATACCGGAAGTTTTAAAAGCCTGTGTGTTTCAACTGGAAGAATATTTTAACGGAGAGAGAACAGTATTTAATTTAGAACTCGATCTTCAGGGTACTGAATTTCAGAAGGAAGTATGGAAAAGCCTGTTAGATATTCCCTTTGGAAAAACAATTACCTATGCCCGGCAATCGGTTAAACTGGGTGATATTAAAAAGATCAGAGCGGTTGCAACAGCCAACGGAAAGAATCCGCTTTGGATCGTCATTCCCTGCCACAGAGTTATTGGAAGCGATGGTTCGCTCACGGGTTATGCCGGTGGAATCTGGAGGAAAAAATGGTTACTGCAACATGAGAATCCCACCCAACAGCAATCTTTATTTTAAGCAAAGACCTTTTAAATATTTTTTACTCTATTTTTGTTTGTTAAAGATAAAAGGCCTTGATTAAAAAAATATTCTTTGTATTTTTCTTTGTTGTGTATTTTCAAAACTATGCACAAATAGCCGATCATAATATAGTTAAAAAAACTTTTCAGATCAGCAGAGACACTATTCAGATCGATAGCCTAAGTATCAGTCCGTATTATTTTAAGGTTTTCAATAGCGACCACAAACTGATGGATCCTGAATTATATTCAATCGATTATGCAAAGGCAAAACTCTTTTTAAAGGATCAGGTATTTCATTTAAAAGAAAAGATCTTTGTTGAATATCAGCTCCTTCCGGAATTCCTAACACGACATTATAAAGTTTTAGACAGAGATCTGATCACTGAAAAAACCAACGATCTTACCGGATTATACAACCCAAATAAGACAAAAAGAAATAAAAACATCAAACTTTTCGACGGTTTATACACTTCAGGGAGTCTTTCAAGAGGCGTAACCACCGGAAACAATCAGGATGCAGTGGTCAATTCAAATTTTAATTTACAGATTCAGGGAAACCTGTCGGAGAATATTGGTATCAGAGCTTCTATAACCGATAATGATGTGCCTTTGCAGGAAGGTGGCTATACGCAACGAATTGACGAATTTGACAGGGTTTTTATTGAATTGTTCAGTAAAAACTGGAAGATCAATGCCGGAGATGTTTATTTACAGAATAACGAGAACTATTTTTTGCGTTTTAATAAAAAAGTGGCGGGAGTTTATGTCGATGCTCATATAGATCACACTTGGGGTAAATCACGGGTTTTTGCTTCAGGTGCATTGGTTCGTGGTAAGTTCTCCTCCTATAAATTTAACGGAGTGGAAGGAAATCAGGGGCCTTATAAACTGATCGGGCAAAATAATGAGCAATATTTTTTGATCGTTTCTGGAAGTGAAACGGTTTATGCCAATGGAATTCCTTTAAAAAGAGGAGAGAATCTTGATTATGTAATCGATTACAATACAGGGGAAATTACTTTTACGAGTTTGTACCCTGTCAATGCCAATATGAGGTTTACAGTCGATTTTCAGGTTGTAGAAAATAATTACAATCGTTTTATTACCTATGACGGCGTGGATCTGGTAAATGATAAGCTGGAGATTGGTGTAAAATATTATAATGAAACCGATTTGAAGAACAGCCAGCTACAACAGGAATTGACAGAAGAGCAAAAGCAGATCCTTGCTGAAGCAGGAGATGACAAGGATAAAATGGTAAGTATTTCAGCTGTTCCACAGGAATATTCAGAAAAAAAAATATTGTACAAAAAGATGCTTATAAACAATAAAGAAATTTTTGTTTATTCCAGTGATCAAAACGATGAATTATACGAAGTACGCTTTAGTTATGTAGGGGAAAAGAAAGGGAATTATATCATCAAAACCACATTGGCTCCCGGCAGGGTATATCAATATGTGGAACCTTTAAATTCGGTTAAGCAGGGTTCTTATGCTCCTGTTATACAGCTTATTGCTCCGAAGAAATCACAGATAGTTGATCTTAATATGAATTACAATTACAGTAAAAAAGCTAAAGTTGTATCGGAACTTACGTTTAGTAATTCGGATCAAAATATGTTTTCAGATCTTGATAACGATAATAACAAGGGGTTTGCAGGAAAGATCAATTGGCAACAGAATTTCATCGATAAGAAATGGAAACTTGATACCCATGCTGATCTTGAGTATATTTCCTCCGATTTCAATACAGTGGAACGTTACAGAAATGTAGAATTCGGCAGAGACTGGAATCTTAATGATCCGGAATTGTTTAAAAAAACCGGACAAGCTTTCTTTTCGGGCGGACTCGTTTTAAAGAATGATCAGGCGGGTAGGATCAATTATCAGTTTGAGATGTTGAATTTTGAGGAAAATTTTAAAGGAAATCGTCATAATTTGAATTCCGATCTCACTTTTGGTCAAAACAAAATCTATATTCAGAGCAGTATATTAAACAGCGAATCGGTAACTGAAACCCATAGTTTTGACAGATGGTATTCTATGATAAAACATAATTTTGCCAAAGCCTGGTTAGGAGGGAAACTAAATTATGAAAAGAACAAAAGTACAATTAAAGAAACTGAACTACTTAATAATATTAGTCATAAATACTTTGAAACAGAAGTATTTGGAGGTGTAGGAGATTCAACGAAGGTTTTTACAGAGATAGGGTATAATTTTCAAACGGTTGATAGTGTTCAAAAAAACAGTTTGCAGAAAGTTAATCATGCAAATACTTTCTTTATTCATTCTATACTCATCCAGTCAAAAAATACAGATCTTACTTTTAATGGAAATTACAGGAGAATCAATAATGTAAATTATGAAAATGAGGAGAGTTTGAATGCACGTATGTTGTTCCGGCAGAATCTGTTTAAAAATCTGTTAAATTACAACCTGATCTATGAAACTCAGTCGGGCTCTTTGCCTCAGCAGGATTTTTCCTATGTGGAAGTGGAACCCGGAAAAGGTTTTTATACCTGGATAGATTTTAACAATAACAATATTCAGGAACTCAATGAATTTGTTGTCGCAAAATTTCAGGATGAAGCCACTTATGTAAGGGTTTTACTACCTAACGTTCAATTTATCAAGACCCATAGAAATAAGTTCAGTCAGTCGTTAAATATCAATATGATCAAATGGCAAAATGAGGTTGGTCTTAAAAAGATGCTGTCTCATCTGAGTGATCAGGTTTATTTTCTGATCAATGCCAATGAAAGAAGAGGGACAGAGGCAAGAAATTTTAATCCTTTCCGGTATGATGAAGCCAATTTACTGGCTCTGAACATGCAGATCAAGAACAGTTTGTTCTTTAACAGAGGGTTGCAAAAGTTCAGTACGGGTTATATTTATTTGAATTCCAGAAAGAAGTCATATTTGAGTACAGGCGATCAGGACAATGAGATCAGGTCTCACCAGTTGCAATTCTCACATAAGATCAATAGCTTCTGGCTTTTTGATATCAGCGGTACGCTTAGCGAGATACAAAGCAGGTCGCATACTTATGTAAACAGAAATTATCTTTTAGATCAGAAAGAAATTTTTCCAAAGCTGTCCTTTTTATATTCCAAAAATACGCGTATGGAACTGTTCTATTCCTATAAAAATAAAGAAAATCAAATTTCCAGTTTTGAGACTTTAAGCATGAATACATTGGGCAGTAGTTTTCAGTATTCCAAGAGGGATAAATTTTCAGTTACAGCAAGTTTTAACTGGATAGATAATAAGTTTGAAGGCAGTAAGAATTCTCCGGTAGCTTATCAAATGCTTGAGGGATTACAGCCCGGGAAAAATATGACCTGGGTGCTGGGAGTTCAAAAAAGACTGATGTCATTTCTCGATCTGAATATCAATTATTACGGAAGGAGTTCGGAAAGTTCAAAAACGATCCATACAGGAACAGTTCAGCTGAGAGCAAGTTTCTAGTCAAATCCAACCCAGTCGATCCTGATCAGGCCATTATTAAACTGCTGGGTATTACCCGCATTCACTTCAAACTCAGTAACAAGGTTGTTTAAGAGTTCTGTTTTGAGATCGTTAAAAACTTTCTTATTTTTGTATCCACCAATCATGGCAGTATATTCCACATTCTTATCCAGAGGTATATCTTCCATGATGATGGTTTCACCACCATTGGCTCCCACGATCCTTATATTTGCCTTGATATGATTTGCATTGATCACAAAACTATGCTTACCGGCTACATTGAATTCGTAAGTACCTGATATTTCTCTCAGATCATCTTTGTTGGAACAGGACAGGATTAAAAACAGAGCAAGAAAAGAAATCCCCCTTTTTAACTTTCTCATAACATCTTCTTTTTAAACAACTTATTTTACCCTTATTAACGTTTAAAAAAAGATATTATTATGTAAATGCTTAAATTTTAGATTTTTATATTTAAGCAGAATTACGGCTTGCATTGATATTTCCAAATAATGATCTTGTAACGATTTTTTCATAGATCAGGATCTCTTCAGGATCAGGATCTTTTTTATTTTTCAGTTTCTGTAGTTTTTTTAATGCGTATTGTTGAATGGTCAGCAGTGGTAATACAATAGCTTCTCTAACCTCTATCGAGGATCTGCCAAGAGGATTGTCCTGCATAAGGAATTCCTGTCCGGATAATTTTAAGGTAAGCCTTTTGGTTAACAGGAATTCATGATAGATCAATTGCCAGAATTCGCCAAATTCAGGGTCGTCCTTCATATAACTAGTAAGTTCAAAAAAAGATTTTTTCATAGCCATCATGCTATTGTCGATCAGACTTTTAAAAAATTTAGATTTGTTGTAAAAATCGATCAACAGCTGAAAATCTCCACTGTCTTCATACTTTTTTAAAGCAGTTCCAACTCCAAAGAAACCGGGTACATTTTGTTTTAATTGACTCCAGGACCCCACAAAAGGAATGGCTCTCAAATCGCTAAAATTCAATTTATCCGATTGAGTTCTTTTTGAGGGTCGACTGCCGATATTTGTTTTAGCATAAAATTTTAAGGTACTGATCTTTTCAATATAATTGAGAAATTCAGGATGACTTTTAAAATTTTTGTAGGCTTGATAACTTGTTTCTGCAAGGTCATTCATCAAAGCCTTATTCTTTTTAGACATCATATTTTTAATGCCTTCGAAAATTTGATTCGATACTCCGGAGCTGACCAGTTGTTCCATATTATATTGAGCCGAATCTATTGTGCCAAATTTCGAACTGATCGTTTGTCCCTGAATGGTAAGCTGAATCTCTTTGCTTTCAATTTTAGGACCGAGTGAAGCGTAGAATTGGTGCGTTTTTCCACCACCCCTTGCCGGTGGTCCACCACGTCCGTCAAAAAATATGGCTGTAATACCATTTTTTCGGGAGACTTCTGTCAAACGTTCTTTAGCTTTGTAAATTGACCAGTTGGCCATCAGATACCCTCCGTCTTTTGTGCCATCGGAGAATCCAAGCATAATGGTTTGTCTGTTCTTTCTGTTTTTCAGGTGTTTTTTATAAACTTCATTATTGTAAAGTTTTTGCATACTAAAATGAGCATCTTTCAGATCGTCAACAGTTTCAAATAGAGGAACAATATCAACCGGAAGCTTTTTTGTAAAACCTGAAAGATTTAAAAGAGCAAAGACTTCCATCACATTGACCGCCTTTTGATTGTTGCTGATGATGTAACGATTTGCTCCTTTTTCTCCATTGAGTTTTTGGATCTCTTTCAGAGCATAGATCGATCCCAGCGTTTTTTTTAGTTGTTCATTTTTAAAATTCATAAAATTCAGGTTTCCTTTTACTTTTGAGAGAAGGTTAATTTGTTCTTCTTCTGATCGTTGCTTATAATCAGCAGGGAGAAGGTGAGTATTTTGCTGTTTTAGTTCATCGATGAGCTCTAAAAGAACTTTTCGGTGTACTCTGCTGTCCTGACGGATATCCAGTGTGGCAAAATGGTATCCGAACAAGTAGATCTTATTGATGAGCTCATCAAGCTCCTGAAGAAACAAAGATTGGTGGTGATCTATCAATATAGTTCTGATATTTAACAATTTAGTCATAAGTTCTTCCTTAGAAATAGCTGTTTTATCAGTTGCTGAAGTAAAACTTTTGTAGAGTTTTTCTTCTAATTCGGCTATAACCGGAGCAATATTCTTAAAAGTAAGCCTTCTTTTCAGTTCTCTTACATCCCTGTAATAATTCTTAATCACTGTATTCCGAAGTTTTTTGGCTACATTTAGGGTGATTTCTGTGGTAACAAACGGATTTCCATCACGGTCACCACCCGGCCAGAAACCCAGACTGACTATTTCATTTTCTATAAATTCATTCTGATAAATATTACTTCTGATATAATTATAGATCTTGCTGATGGAGTGGTAGAAAATATTTTCCAGATACCAGATCAAACTAACGGCTTCATCATAAGGGGTAGGTTTTTCTTCTTTCAGAAAAGGAGTTTTCCCCAGTTGAGACAAAAGTTTTTTGATCAGGATCAAATCATTCTTTTCAATAGCTGTAATCAGATCGGTAATGATTCCTAAGACTGAATCAGGATAGAACTGTGTAGGATGAGCTGTTAGAACCAATCTTACCTTAAATTCTTCAAGATACTTTCTGAGCGTATCTTTTTTATTCCTGGCAAAAGCCTCCTCTTTAGTGTTTCTCAGAGTTCCTATTCCGTTCATATTGTTTACAACAGAAAATGCAGCATCTTCATTTGCGTCAAACAAAACTACCTGACGTTCAATATACTGTATAAACTGAAAGAAGAGATCAATTTTTTCTTTTTCGGTGGGATCATCTAAATACTTTCCCGCAAACTGATCAACGATCTCAACCGGATCTTTTCCTTCGAGATAACCCTTGGCACAAAGTTTATCAAAAAGGGGGAGTAAAACACCTGTATCATGAACAGTATCAAAGGGTAAGGTCATAAAAATACTGTTGTATACCTGATATTTGTTTAATATGTTCTGTTCGAAGCGTTTTTGTTTGGGTTGAATATTCATAGAGGTATGTGTTAGAATACAAAAATAAGTCTAATATATAACTTTCGCCATTATAATTGATGACCATTGTAGAACAATATAGAATTCTCAAATGAGAAATTCTTTGCAAGAGTCTTAAATTATCGGGGAGAGGTTTGTAAATAAAAAAAGAGTTGCCTGAACTCAGACAACTCCTTTCATTTACATTAATTTGTAACTAAATTACTTAACTTCAATAAGTTTTGGTTTTTTTACAACCATTTCCTTTTTAGGAACTTTTATGAGTAACTCTCCATTTTTGTAAGAAGCACTTATTTTTTCGCTGTCTATCAGATCGCTTGGTAAAGTAAAGCTTCTTTTAAAAGCATTGTAACTGTACTCTCTTCTGGTAAAGTTATCATTCTTTTCTTCGTTTTCCTCTTGCTTTCCAGATGAAATGGTCAGTACATCATCTGTAAGATCGATATTAAAATCTTTTTTACTCATTCCGGGAGCTGCTAAACTTACCAGGAATTCGGTTTCATTTTCTACAATATTTACAGCAGGTACTGTAAATTTAGGTTCGTTATTTGTGTTGATAGCAAGGTCTCTTAGCAGTTCATCAAAAATGCTTGGAAAAACTGGATTTCTTTTTACTAACATAGCTCTATAATTTTTAGGTTATTATTCATTTTATTTGTTTTACACCTGGTATATTTCAAATAGAATGCCAAAGCAAAAAACTGACATTTATTCATAAAATAACCTTTATATAATGTCATTTTGACAATTGAATGTCAGAGTTTTATAAACATAAAAAAAACCCGTTACAATTTTGTAACGGGTGGTGGAAAGATGGTAAATATAGGTTTAGTAATATCAGATGTCTATTCTAAATTATTTATTTCTAAAGACGAATTTACCATCATTAAAATCCAGTTCTATTTCACTCTGAGCAGTTATCTTTCCTGCCAGAATTTCCTTTGAAAGTTCATTCAGAACTTCTTTTTGGATCACTCTTTTAATTGGACGGGCACCAAACTGCGGATTGTATCCTTTATCGGCCAGACTCTTGATAGCTTCATTGGTAGCTTTAAAGATGATATTCTTTTCTTTCAGCATTTTGGCCAGACTCTTGATCTGTAATTCTACAATTTCGGTAACCTCCTCTTTATTTAAAGGAGTAAACATGATGATCTCATCGATTCGGTTCAGAAATTCAGGTCTGATATTCTTTTTAAGCAAAGCAACCACTTCTTCTTTTGTTTGTTCAATTACTTCATCACGATTTTCCATATCGATTTTCTCAAAATTTTCCTGAATAATATGGGCTCCCATATTCGAGGTCATGATGATGATCGAGTTTCTGAAATCGGCTACACGTCCTTTGTTATCGGTCAGCCTTCCTTCATCGAGCACCTGTAACAGGATGTTAAAGGTATCCGGATGTGCTTTTTCTATCTCATCCAGCAGGATCACTGAGTAGGGCTTACGCCTTACTGCCTCAGTTAGCTGTCCGCCTTCTTCATAACCTACATATCCCGGGGGAGCTCCGATCAAACGGCTAACTGCATGTCTTTCCTGGTATTCGCTCATATCAATTCTGGTCATAGCTGATTCATCATCGAACAGATATTCTGCTAAAGCTTTGGCCAGCTCTGTTTTACCCACACCGGTTGTACCGAGGAAAAGGAAGGATCCGATAGGTTTTTTACTATCTTGCAATCCTGATCTTGAGCGTCTTACAGCGTCAGAAACCGCCTGGATAGCTTCTTCCTGACCAACCACTCTTTCATGGAGCTCATCTTCGAGTTTTAAAAGTTTCATACGTTCGCTTTGCAACATCTTTTGTACGGGTATACCGGTCCATTTAGCTACTACTTCGGCAATATCATCACTGGTTACTTCCTCTTTGATCAGACTTTTCTCCTGATTTTGGTCCAGTTCAAATAAAAGCTTTTCAAGGCGTTCTTCTTCCTGTTTGATCTTACCGTAGCGGATCTCAGCTACAAGTCCGTAATTACCTTCACGTTCAGCTTTATCGGCTTCTACCTTGTAATTCTCAATATTTTGCTTAGCTTCTTGTACACTATCAATAATATCCTTTTCACTGGTCCATTTGGCATTGATCTCATTTCTTTTTTCCTTTAAATTGGCCAGTTCTTCCTTTAGTGAGCTGAGTTTTTTATGATCATTTTCTCTTTTAATCGCTTCGATCTCGATCTCCAGCTGCATGATCTTTCTGTCGAGCACATCGAGTTCTTCAGGTTTAGAATTGATCTCCATACGCAATTTGGCTGCGGCCTCATCCATCAGGTCGATGGCCTTATCCGGTAAAAATCTGTCGGATATATAGCGTTGTGACAATTCTACTGCAGCGATGATCGCACTATCTTTGATCTGTACTTTATGATGTGTTTCATATTTATCTTTAATACCTCTCAAAATAGAGATGGCACTTTCGGTATCGGGTTCGTCAACCATTACTTTCTGGAATCTGCGTTCCAGAGCTTTATCTTTTTCAAAATATTTTTGATATTCATCTAAAGTGGTGGCTCCAATGGCTCTTAGTTCTCCCCGTGCCAGGGCAGGTTTGAGTATATTGGCTGCATCCATGGCTCCCTGGCCGCCTCCTGCACCGATTAGTGTATGGATCTCATCGATAAAGAGTACAATGTCTCCTTCTGCAGAGATCACTTCTTTTACAACGGATTTAAGTCGTTCTTCAAACTCACCTTTGTATTTGGCTCCTGCGATCAAAGCCCCCATATCCAGAGAATAAATAACTTTATTCTGCAGATTTTCAGGCACATCTCCTTTAACTATTCTGTGTGCCAGTCCTTCAACGATCGCTGTTTTACCGGTACCGGGTTCTCCAATAAGGATGGGGTTGTTCTTAGTTCTTCTGGAAAGGATCTGTAGAATTCTTCTTATTTCTTCATCTCTTCCAATAACCGGGTCCAGTTTACCTTCGCTGGCCAGCTGATTTAGATTTTTAGCGTATTTGTTTAAGGAGTTATAGGTTTCTTCAGCACTTTGAGAAGTTACTTTGGCACCTTTCCTCAATTCTTCAACAGCACTTTTAAGTTCCTTTTCTGTGATCCCATTATCTTTTAAAAGCTGTGTAGTGGGTCCTTTTGATTTAAGGATAGACAATAATAAATGCTCTAATGAAACATATTCATCTTTCATTTTCTTGGCAATATTACTGGCATCCAGCAACATGGTGTTAGCTGTTTTAGACAACATCAGTTCGCCACCTTCAACTTTTGGGTAACTTTTGATGATATTGTCAAGGGTTTGCTTGATAATATCAATATTTACACCCAGTTTATTGAAAATAAAAGGGGCAACATTCTCATCAACCTCAAAGATACCCTTTAAAATATGGGCATTTTCAATTTGCTGATGACCATATCCTTGCGCAATCTGTTGTGCTTTTTGTATGGCTTCCTGTGATTTTATAGTGAAATTATTAAAGTTCATATCGTTTTATTTTTAAGGTTCATAAGCTTGAAGTCAAATTGCGTTCCAATATAAATGAAGAGCTCTAAATACGTCATAATGACATGATTATTGCAATTTGACTGTCGTTTTGACGTTTAGATTTTTAAGAATATATTTAAACTTATTCTTTTTAACTGTATTTATTCGGATTTCTTTTTAAATTTCTATACAAGATACTAAAATTACCTCACATCACTGAAATAGTACCGGAATTTGTATAACTATTAAAAAGGATCTAGTGTAAAATAAAAAAGGAAGCTTATATTAAGCTTCCCATTATGATTTTTAAATTTTAAAAACAGGTTTATTTACCTGAATATTTAGCTTTTCTTAGGCGTGCTTTACATTCTCCAAAACCAATTCTGATTTTATCATTTTTACAAAAACCTCTTAAAATAACGGAATCTCCATCTTCAAGGAATCTCCTTTCACTACCATCCTTTAATTTTACAGGTTTGGTTCCTTTCCAGGAGAGTTCCAGTAAAGAGCCATAATTGTTTTTCTTAGGACCTGAAATAGTGCCACTTCCAAAAAGATCTCCGGTTCTGACATTGCATCCGTTGATCGTATGATGTGCCAGCTGCTGGTACATTGTCCAGTACAGATATTTAAAATTGGTATTACATACTACAGTTTCTTTTTGTTTTTTAGGTTTTATAGCAGCTTCAATTTGAATGTCATAGCTGTTTTTGCCTTCCTGTTGCAGATAAGGGAAAGGCTCTGGTTTTTGAACTACATGCTCAGTTCTGAAAGACTGAAGAGCGTCCATAGTAACGATCCATGGGGAAATGCTGGTTGCAAAATTCTTTGAGGCAAAAGGCCCCAGAGGTGAGGATTCAAAGGCCTGAATATCTCTTGCACTCCAGTCGTTTAATAAAACCATACCAAATATATATTCCCCGGCTTCTTCTACAGAGATCTGTTTCCCCAGCTTATTACCGTCGGTTGTGATAAAACCTATTTCTACTTCAAAATCTACCAGTTTTGAAGGTCCGAAAACGGGAGTATCTTTGCCCGCGGGTTTCATTTGACCGTGGGGGCGACGAATATTTTTACCGGAAACCACAACAGATGAAGATCTTCCATGATAGGCCAGAGGCATATGCAGCCAGTTGAGAGGCAGATTATTTTCAGAATTGAAGAACATTTTACCCACGTTTTCAGCATGTTCCCTGCTGGAATAAAAATCGGTATAATCACAAATATCAACGGGGAGGAGCATTTCCACATCATCAATATCAAAAATGATGTTTTCCCTGTGCTTGTTATGGTTCTTTAATTTGGGATTTTCAGCATCAAAAATATCTGCAATACGATTTCTTACAAGCCTCCAGGTAATTCTGCCATCGGCTATAAAATCATTAAGAGAATCCTGCATAAATATATCATCGGTTAACGGAATCCCTTCAAAATACCCTAGCTGGTGCATGGCAGTAAGGTCAATGGCATAGTCGCCTATTCGTGAACCAATGGTTATGATATCCTCTTTTGTAAGAAAAACACCAAAAGGTATATTCTGAATAGGAAAATCGGAATTTTTTTTCACTTTCAGCCAGGACTTACGGCTAGGATCATTTGCAGTTATTTTCATAAGGAGAAGTTTGTTTAAGCATTTAAATATTTACTTCAAATATAAAAGTTTCTCCTCATTTAAAGAATGAATTTATTACTTTTGAAAAAATTTAACTAAAACATAATTTTAAATAGGATGCAAAGAGATCAGCAATTATTCGATTTAATCATTGATGAGCAGGAAAGACAGACTATGGGTCTGGAATTGATCGCCTCAGAAAACTATGTTAGTGATCAGGTACTGGAAGCAGCAGGATCTGTTTTAACCAACAAATATGCCGAAGGATATCCGGGGAAAAGATATTATGGTGGATGTGAGGTGGTTGATCAGGTGGAACAGCTGGCTATTGACAGAGCTAAAGCCCTTTACGGAGCTGAATATGTAAATGTACAGCCACATTCAGGCTCTCAGGCAAATGCCGCAGCTTATCAGGCAGTACTTCAGCCGGGCGATGCTATTCTGGGGTTCGACCTTTCGCACGGAGGGCATTTAACGCATGGTTCTTCTGTAAATTTTTCAGGGAAACTTTACAAACCTCATTTTTATGGTGTGGAAAAAGAAACCGGTGTATTAAATTACGATAAGATTCAGGAAACTGCAACAAAGGTAAAACCAAAACTGATCATTGCCGGTGCTTCTGCCTACAGCAGAGATATCGACTTTAAACGTTTCAGGGAAATTGCCGACAATGTAGGAGCGATCTTACTGGCAGATATTTCTCATCCTTCCGGAATGATCGCCAAGGGAATTTTGAACGATCCGATGCCTTATTGTCATATTGTAACCACAACCACACATAAAACCTTGAGAGGCCCTAGAGGAGGGATGATCATGATGGGTAAGGATTTTGAGAATCCTTTTGGGTTAAAAACACCCAGGGGAAAGATCAAGATGATGAGTACCTTATTGAATTCTGCTGTTTTCCCGGGCACACAGGGAGGTCCGCTGGAACATATTATTGCTGCCAAAGCAGTTGCTTTTGGTGAAGCTTTAAGCGATGAATTCTTGCATTATCAGATTCAGGTAAAAAAGAATGCAGCAGCCATGGCCAAAGCTCTGGTGGAAAAAGGATATGATATCATCTCGGGAGGAACAGACAACCACATGATGCTGATCGATCTTAGAAATAAAAACATCAGTGGTAAGCAGGCTGAAAATGCTTTGGTTGCGGCACATATCACCGTTAATAAGAACATGGTTCCATTTGATGATAAATCACCATTCATCACCTCCGGTATACGCATCGGTTCTGCCGCTGTAACTACCCGAGGAATGAAAGAAGATGAAATGCAGATTATCGTTGATCTGATCGACGAGGTGATTACAAATTTTGAAGACGAAGATATATTAAAAGTTGTATCCGGTAAGGTAAATGACCTGATGCAGGACAGACCTCTGTTTATGTGGTAAAGAAATAATGACCTTTGTCATTTGATTTTAAGGCATTTAATCTTATATTTATAGGATTAAATGCTTTTTTTATGGGGTACCAGAAGGTAAAAGAGATCTCAGGTCTTAAAGACCAACAGGAATTTCTGTCTCACCTCCTGCACGATATAGAAGCCTTGGAGATCATGTCGCAAAAGGGTATGTTTGAAAAAGGAACGGTCAGAGTAGGAGCTGAGCAGGAACTTTGTCTGGTAGATAAGAATTTCAGACCTTCCAAAAAGGCACTGGAAGTGTTGGAAAAGATCGATGATGAGCATTTTACCACAGAGTTGGCTCTTTTTAACTTAGAGATCAATCTGGATCCTTTGATCTATGCAGGCAAATGCTTTTCGAATATGGAAAAGCGCCTCAATAGTTTGCTTAAAAAGGCAAGAAAAGCAGCAGAAGATACCGGGCAGAATAAAATTGTACTTACCGGAATATTGCCTACCATTAAAAAGAATAACCTTATTTTTGAAAATATCACTCCTTTTGACCGTTACAGAACGCTTAACCGAATTTTAAGAAAGATAAGAGGAGATGATTTTAAATTGCATATCAAAGGAGTGGATGAATTGATCGTAACCCATAAAACCATTCTTTTTGAAGCCTGCAATACCAGTTTTCAGATCCATTTGCAGATGGACCCGGATACTATAGTAGATAAATTCAACTGGGCCCAACTTATTGCAGGTCCGGTATTGGCAGTAACCAGTAATTCACCACTTTTAATGGGCAGGGAATTGTGGAGTGAAACCCGTATTGCACTTTTTCAACAGAGTCTGGATATACGTAATGTTTCTTATTTGTTAAGAGGACAAAAAGCAAGGGTTTCCTTTGGAAGTTCCTGGGTAAAAGAATCCATTCTCGAATTATATAAAGATGATATTGCCCGTTATCCTCCGATCATAACCACAGATTTTAAAGAAGATTCTCTGGCTGAACTCAAACAGGGCAGGATCCCTAAACTGAAAGCTTTGAGTATTTTTAACGGTACTTTGTACAAATGGAACAGATTGTGCTATGGAATAACCGGTGGTGTTCCCCATTTCCGGATTGAAAACCGTTATATACCTTCCGGACCCAGTGTAAAGGATGAGATCGCCAATACAGTATTCTGGATCGGTTTGATGCAGGGCATGCCGGATTCTTATAAAAAATTATATGATAAAATTTCTTTTAATGATGCCCGAGGTAATTTTACCAATGCTGCCAGAACCGGAATCAATACTTATTTCAGATGGTTTGGAGAGATCATTTCAGCAAAAAAACTGATCCTAAAAAAGCTTTTGCCCATGGCAAGGGAAGGTCTTGTGAAATATGGAATTGAAGAGAAAGATATCAGTAAGTACCTGAATATCATTAGGAACAGGGTTGAAACCGGTCAGACCGGAAGTGTATGGCAGATCCAGAGTAAAAGGGTTTTGAGGGAATCCTTTAATAAAGATATGACCAATACCACCATCACGGCTTGTATGTATCGAAATCAATTGGGCCATAAGCCTGTTCATCAATGGAAACTTGTCGATTCTGAAGATTGTTACAGTATAGATGATAAAAAGAAAAAACTTGAGAAATTGATGACTACAGAAGTTTTTGTAGTGGATGAGAATGACCTGGTCTCGCTGGTTGATAAGGTAATGCAATGGAAAAATATCAATCATTTACCGGTAGTCAATAAAAAGAATGAATTAATTGGTATTATCTCTAAAACAAATATAAAACATCTTGATCTGAGTAAAAATCAATTATGGGTGGTAAAAGATTTTATGATCAAGGATGTGGTTACCGTAGACCCCAAAACTAGGGTTGAAAAAGCCAGGGAGATCATGATCGAGAAAAAGATTGGTTGTTTGCCTGTTCTTGATAATAATAATCTGGTTGGAATTCTTACTAAAAGCGATCTGATCAATATTTATAATCCATCTCCTAAACATGCATAAAGATTCCTTTAAAAACAACAAAAGGTTGATCGGTTATTTTACAGGAAAATCAAAAGGTCCTGCGGTAATTATCTTCTCGGGTATTCACGGCAATGAAGATGCAGGAGTTAAAGCCTCTAAAAATATTATAAAGAAAATAAAGAAAGATAAGATTTCAATTAAAGGCAATCTGTTCTTTGTCTATGGAAATTCCAAGGCCTTAAAATTAAAAAAACGCTATGTCGATACGGACCTGAACAGGATCTGGAGTTCAGAACATATTTTGAAGTTAAAAGAGACCCCTGAAGCTGAGATGATCTCAGAAGAAAGAGAGCAAATTGAGATCTATCTGCTGATCAAAAATATTATTGAATACTGTAAGGGGAAGTTCTATTTTATTGATCTTCATACAACTTCTTCCAAAACTTTTCCTTTTATTACCATCAGTGATTCATTGAATAACCGAAAATTTTCCTCTGCTTTTCCCTTACCCACTGTTTTGGGTATTGAAGAATATCTTCCGGGTCCGTTGCTTACTTTTATGAATGAATTTGGCTATATCGCACTGGGATTTGAAGCCGGCCAGCATAAAGATACAGAATCGGTTAGGAATTGTGAATCTTTTATCTGGAAATCACTGATCCATACAGGTTGTGTTAAGAAAAAAGAGGTAAACGATTATCAAAAAGAACTCGATCAGCTTTTAAAAAGTAAATGCACCAATAAATACCGTTTTTTTCAGATTATTTTCAGATATGAGATCCGGCCGGAAGAAAACTTTAAAATGCTCGCAGGTTTTGAGAATTTCGATAAGATCATACAAGATCAGTTACTTGCAGAAAATAATGGGGTAGAAGTTAGAGCTGTTAAAAGTGGAAGGATCTTTATGCCGCTTTACCAAAGTCAGGGTGATGATGGTTTTTTTATCATCAGGAGGGTATCTAAATTCTGGATCAATGCCTCTATTGTTGCCCGCCGACTCCATGCCCATAATTTTTTAAGAATACTTCCCGGAGTTAAAAAAGATCCAGGGAATAAATATATTCTGATCGTTGATCCCAAAACAGCTAAGTTTATGGCAAAACAGATCTTTCACCTTTTTGGATACCGCCAGCAGGTTTTAAAAGATAACAAGCTTCATTTTATTAAAAGGGACAGAAAAATTTTACCTTTTCCTTAGTTCGGAATATTTTAAAGTTTCAATGCTTTAATTTGACCAAATTTTTTCTAATCGCAAAAAGCGCACAGTTTTTTATTATTTTTTAACTAAACTTAATACTTTGTCCTCAGCAATCTTTACATTTCGGCTAAATAATATTTTAAAATACCTAAAGCGTATTTACTGGCAATTTCCTTTGAAAAATGTTGAAAGTTGATGTGAGCATTATCATCGGCTTTATCGGAGATCGTCCTGATAATTGAAAAGGGGATTTGATATTCATAGCAAACCTGTGCTACAGCAGCACCTTCCATCTCAACACAACCCACTGAGGGTAATAATTCTTTAATATGATCAAATTGTTCATCTTTATTGATAAACTGATCACCACTGGCAATATCACTGATCACGATCTGAGGATCTTCAATATTGAATTCTTTTTTTTCGTCCGGTGTAATAAAGGAATGATAGTCTGTGATAAAATTTTCGGCAGC
Source organism: Flavobacteriaceae bacterium (assembly GCA_024762795.1). GTDB lineage: Bacteria > Bacteroidota > Bacteroidia > Flavobacteriales > Flavobacteriaceae > Namhaeicola. The sequence continues at coordinate 18,386 of JANTGS010000043.1, forward strand.
TTGTTTTAACTTGAGTCTGTTTTTGTAATGGGTTTCAAAATAAGATCTGTCTAGCAGAGGTATCTCGAATTGAGGCAGATGCGGACTCGCATTCATATCGTGCTGATAGAGGTGTTTTCCAACAATTATATCACCTATATTAATGTTTTGAATAATAGAACCGGCTACTCCGGTAAAGATCACTTCCGACAGGTTATGATCATTGATCATTTGGGTTACAGTAGTGGCAGAAGCAGTTTTTCCCCAACGTGAAAATACCAGTACAACATCAGTTTTAAATAGTTTTCCACGAAAATATTTGCGTTGTCCTTTCTCTATTACAGAGGTTATGTTCATAGCACTGAGTAAAGCATCTATTTCCTCGTGCATAGCACTGATTATTCCAATCATAGCATTATAATTTACTGTCCGAGAATAATTCCGTCTTTGATCTCCAGTTTCCGGTCGGCCATATTGGCCAGTTCATGATTGTGAGATACGATCACAAAGGTTTGCCCTAATTTTTCCCGCAGTTCAAAAAAAAGTTTATAAAGATTTCTAGCCGAAGTTGTATCCAGATTGCCACTGGGTTCATCTGCAAAGATCACATCGGGTTTATTGATTAGGGCTCTGGCTACCGCTACCCGTTGTTGTTCCCCGCCTGATAGTTCATTGGGTTTATGATCGTACCGGTCTGATAAACCTAAAAAATCAAGGATCTTTTTGGCTTCGGCAATGGTTTTTTCTTTTGATTTACCACCAATAAAAGCCGGAATACATACGTTTTCCACTGCAGTGAATTCGGGCAAAAGCTGGTGAAACTGAAATACAAAACCGATATGTTTATTACGGAATTTAGACATCTCGGTATCACTCATTTTTGTGATATCCTTGGAGTTGATCTCCAGTCTTTTTGCCGATGTGGCTTTGTCCAGGGTTCCGAGAATTTGTAATAGAGTGGTTTTTCCGGCACCGGACGGACCAATAATAGCAACAAATTCACCGTTTTTTATATGCAGATCCACTCCTTTAAGTACTTCCAGTGAACCGTATGATTTATGAATATTCTCGGCAATGATCATTTTAAAAATTTAGCGGTTAAAGTACATATTTTCTATGAAAACTAAAAGGAAGTATAAATTATTAATCAATTCTTCTTTTTTCCTTTAAACCAGGACCTCATATTGTTGTAATCTAAAAAATAAATAAATTTTGCTGAGATGGTATGTCCGAATGGCTGATCGAACAAATCGGATATGTTTTCCTGAAAGGAGCGATCCGACTGATCATTAAAATCGAGAATGGAATTACGGTAAAGGACCACCAGCTGACTTCCCCTGGAAAATTCCCAGATATACCTCAGGTCGAGATTCCAGCTGTTAAAGTTTAAATTATTATTACCGGTATAGTTACTTTCATCCAGCGTACCATCCTCTTGCAATTCATAATACTGATCCTGATAAGTTACCGGCGACCAATAGTGCCGGAAAGCCAATGTTAAGGAAGACCGATCGTTAAAACTGTATTTCCCTGAAATAGAATTTTCCACTTCCATATTTTCACGTTTACCAAAGATAATGCTTTCATCATCAAGAGTAGTTACATATCCAATTTCATTTTCTGATTCGTCGAATGAAAAGGTATAAGTAAATTGAAGTTTGTCGTTGAAACGATATCTGGGAGAAACCTCAAAACCATAGCCATATTCATCGTTACCATAATTCCAGTAAGTATTGATACCAAAATCTACAGCAAATTTCTTTCTGTAGTCAGTAGACATATAGGCGCTCACTTCCGTTGAAGGATTTTCAACCCAGTAACGCCCTTCGGTTCTCGGTTCAAAGAAATCTTTACCTTTCCCTATATTTGAACCAATCCTTCCGCCAAAAGATAACTGTTTTCTCGTTGTGGCTCTTCCGTAGAAATTGATAAAATTTCCGGTATAAATATATGGCTTGAAACGACTGAAGTATCCCAAAAAGACCCCGAAATTAATGTCGTTAAAATGAGTGGTAGGTTTAAAGATTCTATAACTGATTTTGCCTAAAAAGTTACTGTAATTATCACGTCTTTGAAAACCCAGATCATTTTTATCGTAATTATCATCAACCAGGTTATGAGTTATACTATATCTTACATGTCCCTTGGTTTTACTAAATCTCAGGTTTGATGAATATCCCACAGTACTTTCACCATCTTCTTTTACATAACTTGTACTTCCCTGCCCACTGAGTTTATATGAATTGGCTTTATTCGCAAGATTAAAAGTCAAAGCGGTTACATTAGCATCTCTGAATTCACCATCACGAATTACGCTGGTGTTGGTAATTCCTACAGAAGAATTTTTATTAAACTCCTGATCTACTACAAGAACATTATAATTGGCCAAAGGTTCTGTTACAATTTTTATCTTTTCATCAGTTGTAAGGTCTTTAAGTATAGCTTCTGTTTTTTTGGTTACGGCATTCAGAATTGCTATCCCAAGTCCTTTTTTACTTCTTCCGGTGACTTTTACTGCATTGAGAACATCTACTTCATGAGGATTGTCAATGACTTCCAGATCTTCATTCTCATCCAGAATATCCCAGACTTTTCCATAGTCTACCGGGCGATTTCCAATCCTTCTGGAAAAGAAGAGTTCTCCTTTATTCAAAAGGTCAGCTCCTTCGATAAAGAATTGCCTTTGTTCATCAAAACGTTGTTCAAAAGGACTGAGATTTAAAGTGATATCATCAAAGCCAACCTGAGAAAAATCAGGAATTAAGGTAGCCAGAAGTGTGAAATTATCAGTAATTCCGTATTTGATATCCATACCAAAATTATAATCGGTCTCGGAATCCCCGTCATAGGAACCGTAAACAACAGAGGCAAAAGGAGATAAAGCCAATCTAACCGGTGGATCGATATTCACTATTCCTTTTAAGATCCCTGAATATTGTGCTACATTACCTTTAGTTTTATCTATTGGATTCCATGAGTATAATTCTTTTTTAGTTTCAATGCTCCTAAAAAAATTAAGTCCCCAAACATGGTGTTCTTGTTGAGAAAATCTCAATGCAGAATAAGGTAATTTAAATTCGGCATACCAGCCATTTTCATCAATAGAAACTTTACTGAACCATACTTCGTTCCAGCTAAAATCTTCCCCGTTTGAAGGGGAAATCTGCGCATCAGCCTGAACCCCTGCAGCTGAAACAATAAACCAAAACTCATTCTGACCATCATTATTAGGGTTTATAGATATACCAAAAACATCAGTAGCACCAAAATCATCTCTTTCTGACAATTGTTTTAAGATTTTATTGGAACCCGAATTATACATATAAGCCCCAATATAAATGGCATTGTCGTCATAAAGAATTTTCACTTCAGTTTTTTGATCTTTAGGTTCGGGATCTCTGTCACCGGGTTGAAACATTACAAAGTCTCTGGCTACAGGTGCATTTGCCCAAACCTCATCATTTAATTTACCATCTATTTTTGGTGGTGTTGTAATCCGAACAGCCTGAAGTTCTTTAATTACCCTGTCTTCATCCTGAGAAAATAAATATAAAGAAGAGAACAAGAAGAGGATTAAAATGTTTTTTTTCATATAAATTTAAAT
>JANTGS010000044.1 GCA_024762795.1 Flavobacteriaceae bacterium
TAAGATAGACTGCATTTTTATAAAAAAATGTTAAATTTGTTAAATAACCACTAAAAAAAATGGAAAAAATTATAAATAAAATATTAATCTTTGGATTAATAGTATTAACGTTATTATCTTGTAACAATCAAAACTCCGGGGGAAAAGAAAAATCAAGTGCAAATAATAACTCCATTTTAGATGAAGTAGCACAAAAAAAAGACCCTGTAATTGAAATTCGAAGTAACCCAGAAGTACAAGAAAAAGGGGATTATTATGGCGCGAAAGCTATTGGAATTCTTGCCTACCAATGGGGTTATGCATTATTGCGCATGGAGAGTGTTATGCGTGATTATATTGATGTACCCAATCCAAAACCTGCAACGAGTTACAGAGCTCCTTTAAATCAAATTGGGTGGGCTACAAAATTACCAACGGCAAAGGATAAAGATATGCCAACAGCAAATAACGATACCTATTATTTAAGTGCTGTAGTAGATTTAACAGAACCCTATATTTTAATTACACCAGATACAAAAGATAGGTATTACGTTGTTAATGTTTTTGATATGTACCAAAACCTTATTAGTTATATAGGAAGAAGAACAACTGGAACAAAACCTGGAGTATTTGCATTAGTACCACCAAATTGGAAAGGCGAGTTGCCAAAAGAAGTCACAAAAACGATTGAAGTTCCTACTAAAAAAATATGGCTATGGGGTCGATTACAAATCCTGGAAGGAGAAGATACAGCTCCGGTACATGCACTGCAAAAGAAATTTATCTTAAAAACTTTAAGTAAATATAAAGACAAGGAATCAACAAACAAATCAACTTCTCTTCCAAAAATACCTGATTTCCCCAAATCGGATAAATTAGCATTTTACAAGAAATTAGCATTTGTAATGAGCCAGAACCCTATTACCGAAGAAGACAAGGCTTTGGTAGGTCAATTTGAAAAAATTGGATTAACACCTGGTAATTTTAACGAATCTAAACTAAATGAGCAACAAAAGAAAGCCTTGTATGATGCCACTCTTGAAGCACCTTTAAGTATTATAGCATCGTTAAAAACCAGTTCTACTATTGTAAATGGATGGACCTGGGTAACTAAAATGGATAATTTTGGTTATGATTATGCACTTCGCTCCATGATTGCCGGGCCATACCTTGGTGGACAAGGTGAAAAGGAAGCTTTGTACCCCATTAGATATACTGACAAGGATGGCGATGTATTAGATGGTAATAATTCGTACACTATGCATTTTGATAAAGAACCACCAGTAAATGCATTTTGGTCTTTAACCATGTATGATGCCAATAATAAGCTATTGGTAGAAAACAAATTGAATAGATATAAGATTAGTACAGAATCAAAATGCTTGGTAAAAAATTCTGATGGCTCTTTTGATTTGTTGTTGCAAAATAAAGAACCTGAAAACACTGATAATTGGCTTCCTGCACCTGAAGGTCCATTTTATATAATATTGAGATTGTACCAACCAACTGATGAAGTTTTAAATAAAGAATATAAAATTCCACAGGTAACTAAGAATAAATAACGATTTGACAGAAAAGTGTATAAATCATCGGGCGGATAATGCTGATTTCAAGGGGGTAAAGCCCCGGTAGCTTATTAGAAATTTGACAGGAATAAATCTTCAGTTCATTAATAATAAATAATTTAATCATGAAAAAAACAATTTTAAGTCTTGCGGTCATAGCCGCATTAGCAGTTACAAGCTGTAAACCCAATGCAACAACAGATAAAGGAGTTGCGGTAAAAGGTAATGATCCTTTTAAAGAATTGGCAGAATTGCCTTTCGACAACAATTATCCAACCAAAGAAACCTCTAAAAGGCTTGAAGATGAGATTTATTTTCAAAGAGCGATTCAGGTATATCATTGGGTCTTGCCCGCAATGAATATGTATGCCATGAAAGAGAGCTCTGAGAAAGATTTTGGAGCAGGTTATGAGATCATGTCAATTTATAAAGACCGACTTAATGCAAAGACCATCATCACAACACCCAATTCAGATGTAATCTATGGAATTGGATTTCTTGACCTTGCAAAAGATGGGCCTATGGTTATTGATGCACCTCCAATGTTGCAGGCATTAATTGATGATATGTGGCACCGGGCTATTGAAGGGCCTACAATTAACGGACACAAATATCTTGCTGATATAGGGCTTCCCGGCCCCGACAAAGGTAAAGGTGGAAAGTATTTAGTTTTGCCTCCGAATTATAAAGGAAAAATTTCAAGTAAAGGATATTACGTTTACCATAGTAAAACAAATGGCGTGTTTGTATTTTTACGTTCTTTCTTTGAAGATCCAAAGAACCTTGCACCTGCGATAGAATCAATGATGAAGATAAAAATTTATCCTTATGGAAAAGAATCTAGTGCCAAAGCAATGAAATTCCCTAATGCTTCCGTTGTTCCTTCCAATAGAATTCCACCTAAAGATGCATCATATTTCGAAATGCTGAACCGATTTATTCAAAATGAAGTGGTAGATGAAAGCGATAGTTATATGAGAGGAATTTTGGCATCTATCGGCATTGAAAAAGGCAAAGAGTTTAATCCTACTCCAGAGCAAAAAAAGCTTCTAGATAATGCGGCAATGACAGCATGGAAAATGGCAAAAGTTACGGCTTTAGATAAATGGGAAACACTTTATAAAGCAAAATGGTACGAAGACAAGCAATGGTGTACCCATGTACGTGATGGTTATCCTGGTTTTGGTACTGCTTACGATGATGTGAACTATAATGTTGCCGGTAAAAAAATGACAGATGTTGATGCGAAAATCCATATGTTCATCAATGCGTACAGCATGAGCCCGGGTATGATCAGTAGTACTCCGGGAGTAGGTTCAAAATATCTTGAGGGAGCTAAAGATTCAGAAGGTAACTTCTTGTTGGGTGAAAACACTTATACCCTTACACTGCCTGCAAATATTCCTGCAAAAAATTTCTGGTCTATCACAGCTTATGATGCTGAAACCGCTGCAGGTCTCGACAACGGACAGCCATTCCCTTCATTAGGATCAAGAGATCAGTTGCAGAAGAATGAAGATGGTTCTACCACAGTTTATTTTTCACCAAATCCTCCTAGTCAGGAAAATATGAAACGTAATTGGATTAAAACAGTACCCGGTAAAGGATGGTTTACATTACTTCGACTTTATGGACCAGAAAAGGCATTCTTTGACCAAACATGGAAACCAGATGACTTTAAGAAAGTGAATAAATAATAAAAAGATTACCAAAAGTTATACCAACTGCAATAGTGTGTTAAACATTATTGCAGTTGATTCTCAACCTCAATTACAAATATTTACGATATTAAATTATTGTTGTCCGATAAAACCATTAAACACGTCTCAAAGCCTATGCAATTAAAGGGTAATGGGACTTTTAAGAAACTTTAGCTTACTTTTTAATCGGATGAATTGATTGTCAGTAATTTACATATCAAAGTTTATCGGACAATAGTGATATTAAATAATTTAATCATGAAAAAATTATTTTAAGTCTTGCAGTGATAGCCGCTTTTGCAGTTACAAGCTGTAAACAGACTAAGAAAACAACAAAATAAAAACTGAAACTAAAAATAAACAAGCAGTAGATACTGGAGTAGGTAAAAATGGTGATGCTACTTCTAAAAATCCAGCTTTTGTAGATGAAGGAGGGGAAATAGTCACTATCCAGGTCTGTTACCGCACTGGCTAAATCCTGTAACAATTGTCATCAGCTAACAAATTTCTCGTATAATCTTGTAAAAATACCGGATACCCCCTTTACCAATCAGGATTTCAAGATCAAAAAAAGGCTTTGTAAATAAACCAATATTGTAAAACCAATTATTTAAGTAATCTGATCCAAAACTAATTTAGAACCATTATAAGTTGGTAAATCAAGCTATTTCAAGATAATATTCTTAAATTTATAACTTCTGCTTTTCAGGTAGATAAAAGTTTAAAATCAAACCATAATTTTAAATTTATAAGATATGAAATCATTAAAAGGGACAAAAACAGAACAGAATTTATTAAAGGCTTTTGCCGGAGAATCACAGGCAAGAATGCGATATAATTATTTTGCTAAACAGGCAAAAAAAGAGGGGTTAGAGCAGATATCGGCTATTTTTATGGAAACGGCTCTCAATGAAAAAGAACATGCTAAAAGATTTTTTAAATTTCTTGAAGGGGGTCCGGTTGAAATTACCGCTGTTTATCCTGCCGGAAAGATAGGAACTACACTTGAAAATTTAAAGGCTGCCGCTGAAGGTGAAAATGAAGAGTGGACAGAATTATATCCTGAATTTGCAAAAATTGCTAAAGAAGAAGGCTTTAACGAAGTTGCTTCTGCCTTTACTCTGATTGCTAAGGTTGAAGAAGCTCATGAAAACAGATATACCAAGTTATACAACAATCTGGAAAGCGGAAAAGTATTTAAACGAGAAGATAAGATCGTTTGGAAATGCAGGAACTGCGGCTATTTACACGAAGGAACTTCCGCCCCAAAAGTTTGCCCTGCCTGTTTGCATCCGCAATCCTATTTTGAGATCAAAGAAAAAAACTATTAAGAGATTTATGATCCAAAATATCTAAGAAGTTGAATCATTTATAATTTATATTCAGCTTCTTTTTTATATTGTCATATGATTTCAGTTCTTTATAAGCAACTTGAAAGGTATGCCACTCCCGGTATGATCATTTTAGGCTTAGTCATTGTTGTTTTATTCAATTTGATATTTTTTCCGGAATTTGCAAAATGCTTTGGAGTATCCATTCCATTAGATCTTATTCTCGATCTTAGATTGTACTATTCATCTAAAGAAGTTTACAATTTTATTGAAAGCCTGGGTGAAAAAGGAAGGGACGTTTACCAACTTTCTGAAATGTTGGTCGATCTTAGTTATATGATTATCCATACCATTTTATACAGTATTATAATTATCAGGTTATTAAAACTAATTTTTGAAAATCCTAAAAAATGACCAACCGGATTTCCATTGTTTTTAGGTTTATTTGATCTGTTAGAAAATACCGGTATTGTGGTTCTATTGAGTTTTTATCCCCATCAATTAAATACGATTGCTTTTGTTACTTCTGTTTTTACTTCGTTAAAATGGTTGTTTGCATTACTAACGTTTTTCACCATTCTAATACTTTTGAATTTAAAGATCTTTAAAAAGAAAGTCTAAACTTTTAAAGCCCATTCTACCGCTTTTTCAGCATGGATCTTTGTGGTATCAAATACAGCGATATCAACATCTTCTTTTGATATCAGTAAAGGAATTTCGGTACAACCTAAGATAACGCCTTGAGCCCCTTGTTTTTCAAGGCTTTTAATAATTCTTTGATAGATTATTTTTGAAGCTTTATTAATTTTACCATGAACCAGTTCATTATAAATGATATGATGTACTTTTTCGCGTTCCTCCGGAGGAGGAATGATAACTTCAATACCATATTCCTTTTGTAGAATATCTTTATAAAAATCCTTTTCCATGGTGAATTTGGTACCCAATAGTGCAACTTTTTTAATGTTCCGACTGGTAATTTCTTGTCCGGTTGCATCGGCAATATGCAAAAAGGGAATATCTATTCCTGCTTTAATGGCTTCGCTGCACAAATGCATAGTATTGGTACAAAGAATAACGAGATCTGCACCTGCAGCAGCAAGTGCCTGAGCAGAATTGGTCATAAGTTTATCAAGGGCACTCCAGTCGTTTTTATGCTGCAGTTCTTCTATCTCTGCAAAATCAACACTCACCATTACATTTTTACAAGAATGATAACCACCTAAAGCTTCTTTTACTTTTTTATTGATAATTTCATAATAAACCTGAGAAGACTCCCAGCTCATCCCACCGATTAAACCAATTGTTTTCATTTATACAAGTATATTCAATGAATAATAGGGCTAAGATATGATTTTCAGAATGAGTATTTGCTAATAACCACAATCAGGTCTGCCATTGAGTCCGTATTTTGTACCGTCTAAAGTTACATAATCACCCTGAGCTCTGGTATAGTGATATTTCCAGGCTTTTCCATTAGAATGAACAAAAACGATCTCTCCTTCCTGCATATTGCCCTGAATTCTCCAGGTACCATGGTCACCGCTTTCCGAAGCTGTTCCCCAGCCACTGCCACTGTATCCGGATTCTCCGCCGGAAGTAAATCTGCCGTTAGGGCATAAATTAATAGTAGTTTCCGAACCCCCGGTTGTTCCGCCTCCACTTCCTGAAAAACGGTATAATTTTACGGCAAACTGACGCATCAGGTTTTCATCATTAGGGCCGGTTGGAGAAGCATTTCCATTACCGGAATCCCCTCCGTTCATATCTGCTTCGACCTCAGTCAGTACATCATTGGCTATTTTTAGTTTTTCCTGGGTTTTTGCAAAATCACCCTCATTCTTTGACCAGCTGATCAGTTCTTTAGAACGGGCATTAAAGATCATATCATAGGGCACATAACCCACCCACATTTCCTGTAAGGTCCACCTGGCAACCAGCTTATCATTAATTACTTGAGTGGTTTTAGGTTTTCCCAAAATTTCAACAACCTGATCATAGGACATGCCGGGTTGCAATTGCGTAAGCTTATTACTTGAGTTCAGTGCTACATTACTGGATCCTCCACAACCCATAAACAGAGTTGTAAATACGAAAAAAAATAAAATATTTTGTAGATTTCTCATTATGTTTGGTTAAATAATTACAGTACTTTAAAGATACTATATAATTTACAAACAGAATGTTAGAATAGTTACTCTTCAAAAAAACAGATCTTATGGCCTGCGCTTAAATTCGCTTAACAATATGGCTGTAGCCATGGCTACATTCAGGCTTTCGGTTTCCCGGATCATACCGAACTGAGGTATGGTGATCTTTTTTGTGATCAGATCTTTAATTTTATTAGAAATCCCATTGGCTTCATTACCCATGATCAGGATAGCATCTGCAGGTAGTTCGATCTGATAAACATTTTCGCCCTGCATAAAACTTCCGTAAATTTCACGTTTATCTTCTTTTAAAAAATCTTCCAGATCGGTGTAAACAATATCTGCCCTTGCCAATGAACCCATACTGGCCTGAACGGTTTTGGAGTTATAGCTATCTACCGTATTTTTAGAACAAACCAGCTGATCTGCCCCAAACCAGTCGCAAAGACGGATAATCGTACCGAGATTTCCCGGATCATTGATCTCATCAAGAACAAGTGTAAATCCGTTTCTTTTAAGGGCTTTTTCCTCAGGAATTTCAAAAACACACAATACCTGGTTGGGAGTTTTCAAATTACTGATCTTGATCAATTCCCCGGGAGATATGATCTGAATCTGATCTACATGATAACTGTTAGAATATTGTTCGGTAGCCAGTAAGGTTTTTATAGTATAACCGCTTTTAATAAATTCATTTACCGTTTTTACTCCCTCAGCAATAAACAAATTATTCCGGCTTCGGTATTTTTTTTGATTTAACTGTTTGATTAATTTGATTTGATTTTTGCTTAACATTTAAATAGTGTTACTTTTGAAATAAATTAAATAAAAGAGCTTTTTGTCGCAAACTTATACAAAAATACTATTCTTTATCTTAACAGGTATTATTCTCATTTCTTGTGACGCTGCCAAATATGTACCGGATGAGGAATATTTGCTTAAAAAGACCCGTATTTTGGTTAACGAAAAAAATGCTGATGCCCAATTGTACAGTTATATATATCAGCAACCTAACACTTCTTTTCTTATCCCCTTTTCCTTATACTTTTATAACCTTGGAAATCCTGAATACCCCAAAGATCTGAAGGAATGGTCAGAAAAGTATCCGGAGAAATACGACCTTTACAAACGCTGGTTCTCTTTAAAACAAACTAAAAATATTTATGGTTTTTACAAAGGGATCAATAACTGGTTTTTAACTACCGGACAGGCCCCTGTGATCTATGATAAGATAAAGACCAAAAAAACCGTTAATTCTTTTGAAAAGTATTTCTTTAATCAGGGATTTTTTGAGGTCAAAGTTGATTTTGATGAAAAAGATGTAAAAGAAAAAGAAAAGGAAATCACCTATAAGATCACCACCAATTCTCAGTATTATATCGATACGATCGAAGCCCAGATCTCTTCTCCGGTGCTCGATTCGATCTATAAACAGAATATCGATAAAACTTATTTAAAGCAAGGCACCCCATTTGTTTTTGATTTATTTGAGAATGAACAGAAACGCCTGACCCGGTTGTTCAGAGATTCCGGTGTATTTCACTTTAGCTCAGATTATATTGGTTACTGGACGGATTCAACTCATATAGATAAGTATAAAAAAATTGTTTTAAAAATTCCTAACCGAAGGAGGGTTAAAGGGGATTCCGTTTATCTGGAACCTTTTCAAATTATAAAGATCAAAGATGTAAATGTTTACACCGATTTTGATCTGTCTTCGCTGAATGAACAACAAAATGTTTCTGAAGTATATGAAGGCATTACATATTATGCTCCTGAAAAGATGGAACATAACCCAAAATATCTTTCGGACGCCATTTTTATCAAGCCGGGTACCAACTATTCCGACCTTAGTAAAGAATTAACTATCAGCCACCTAAGAAGATTACAAAACTTTAAAACCTCTATTAAAATTGATTATATCGACAATAAAGATGGTACGGTTACGGTAAATATCTACCTGGTAAGATTAAAAAAATACGCTATTACCACAAATTTTGATGCCACAACCTCGAATATAAAACCCTTTGGAATACTCGGTAAATTTTCATTTTTAGATAAAAACCTATTTAAAGGATCTGAGATCCTGGAACTTTCATTTCAGGGATCTTTTTTTAACACCTCTATAACTCCAACAAGTAACGAAGGCTTCTTTAATGCCTGGGAAGTTTTGATCAACTCTTCTCTTACAATACCCAGAATTTTCTTTCCGGTAAATACCGATAAGATTATTCCAAAGAAAATGTCGCCGCAAACTATGATCAATCTTTCTTCCGGAATTCAGAAAAATATTGGTCTAGACCGGCAGACTCTGACTACCGGGCTTAATTATTCATGGAGAACTTCAAAGAGAGTTGGGCATAAACTCGATCTGTATAATTTGCAATATATTGAAAATAAGAATATTGAAAATTATTTCTTTATCTATAATTCTGAATATGAAAAACTCAACCTTACTCATGAAAATATAAAAGGGGTTCCCTTAGAAAAAAATAATACGGTGATTCTGGAATATATGGATGAAATTTTAGATCCGGGTAATGATTATGAACAATCACATCCTGATGATTACGATGTGGTTTCTGATGTAAATGAACGTTATAATATTCTGATAGAAGACATTGTTGTACCGGTAATCTCTTATAGTTTAAATTACAGTACCAAAGAGGATCTCAATGATCAGGATTTTTATTTCTTTACAGGAAGAGTGGTGTCTTCAGGTACTTTGACCTCTTTACTGGCAACGAAAAAAAATGAGGACGGGAAAAAAACTCTTTTCGGACTCCCCATTGCGCAATACATTAAAACCGAATTTGAATTTAAAAAATACTGGGATATGAAAAATGAGAATATCCTGGTGTTCAGAACTTTTCTCGGAGCTGCCTTTCCTTTCGGAAATTCAGATAACATCCCATTTAGTAGAAGTTATAACGCTGGAGGCTCAAATGATATCCGTGCCTGGAGAACTTTTGATCTGGGTCCGGGAGGCGAGATCAATGCCCTGGAATACAATGTAGGCTCTTTTAAAATGGTAACCAACCTTGAATACCGTTTTAAAGTGTTTGATAAGATCTACAGCGCTCTCTTTGTAGATGTGGGAAACATATGGGATATCACCAATTCTAATCTGGTTTCTGAAGCCGGTAAATTCACCGGATTAAAATCCTTAAAAAATTCGGCAATAGGTTCGGGTTTTGGTATCCGCTACAATTTTGGATTTCTGGTATTTCGTTTTGATATCGGTTTTAAAACTTATGAACCCTATCTTTTCGATCAAAACAAATGGCTTACCAACTATAATTTTGGTAACGCAGTTTACAATATAGGAATCAATTATCCATTCTAAATTATTTTTATTTCGTATTTTTGTATCTAACTTTAATTTTAAAAAAAGTAAGAAATGTCAAAAGAAACAAAAACAGGTGTTATCACTGGCAATGATGTTAAAGAGATTTTTAAACTAGCCAAAGAGAAAAATTTTGCATTACCGGCGGTAAATGTAACAAGCTCAAGTACGATCAATGGAGTTCTTGAAACAGCCAAAGCATTAAATGCTCCCGTAATTATTCAATTTTCTAATGGAGGTGCACATTTTATGGCCGGGAAAGGATTAAGTAATGATGGTCAGGCTGCAGCGATAGCCGGAGGTATTGCAGGAGCAAAACATATTCATACATTGGCTAAAGCCTATGAGGTACCTGTAATTTTACATACAGATCACTGTGCTAAAAAATTATTACCCTGGATCGATGGTCTTTTAGATGCCGGGGAAGCTTTTTACAAAGAGAACGGAGTACCTTTATTCAGTTCTCATATGCTGGATCTTTCTGAAGAACCCATTGAAGAAAATATTGAGATCTCGAAAAGATACCTCGAAAGAATGAGTAAAATTGGAATGACCCTCGAAATTGAACTGGGAATCACCGGTGGTGAAGAAGACGGTGTAGATAACAGCGATGTAGATTCTTCCAAACTGTATACTCAGCCTGAAGAAGTAGCTTATGCCTATGAAGAATTAAGCAAAGTAAGTGAAAATTTCACTATTGCAGCTTCATTTGGTAATGTACATGGTGTTTACAAACCCGGTAATGTAAAACTTACTCCAAAAATTCTCGATAATTCTCAAAAATATATCGAAAAGAAATACAATACCGAAAAGAATCCTGTTGATTTTGTATTCCACGGTGGTTCCGGATCTACTTTAGAAGAGATCAGAGAAGCGATCAGTTACGGTGTGATCAAAATGAATATCGATACTGATATGCAATATGCCTATATGACCGGTGTAAGAGATTATATGGAAAAATATAAGGATTATTTAAAAGCTCAGATCGGAAATCCTGACGGAGATGAGCTTCCAAATAAAAAATATTATGACCCAAGAAAATGGGTTCGTGAAGGTGAACTGACCTTTATAGAACGTCTGAAGCAGGCCTTTGCTGATCTGAACAATATCAATACACTTTAATTAAAGGATTTAGAAAAAAGGAGAATTTCTTGGAATTCTCCTTTTTTTATTATCTTGCCCACCAGTTTTAACAATCAAAAAAATACTGAATTATGAGTTTGTGGTTTAGACGTAAAGATAAAGGAATTCAGACTTCAACAGAAGAAAAAAAGGATATTCCCAAAGGGCTCTGGTATAAAACACCAAGCGGAAAAGTAATTGACCACGATGAACTCAAGGAAAATCTTTATGTGAGTCCGGAAGACGGATATCATGTAAGGATAGGAAGTGCAGAGTATTTTGAGATCCTGTTTGATAATAATGAGTTTAAAGAACTCAATAAAAATCTTACTTCAAAAGATCCGTTAAGATTTAAAGATACCAAGAAATACACCGACCGTTTAAAAGAGGCTCAGGCCAAAACCAATCTTAAAGATGCCGTTAGAACTGCCGTAGGGAAATCTATGGGGAAAGATCTGGTAATCGCTGCTATGGATTTTAGTTTTATCGGTGGCTCTATGGGAAGCGTGGTAGGGGAAAAAATTGCCCGGGCAATAGATTATTCTATAAAAAACCGAATTCCTTTTTTAATGATCTCAAAATCAGGAGGAGCCCGTATGCAGGAAGCTGCCCTTTCGCTAATGCAGCTGGTAAAAACCTCAGCTAAGCTGGCTCAACTGGCCGAAGAAAAGATTCCTTATATTTCATTGAGTACCGATCCAACAACCGGAGGCACTACAGCCTCCTATGCCATGCTGGGAGATATCAATATTGCAGAACCTAATGCATTGATCGGTTTTGCCGGACCAAGAATCGTAAAAGATACCACAGGAAAAGATCTTCCAGAAGGTTTCCAGCGTTCAGAATTTTTAATGGAACACGGTTTTCTCGATATGATCATCGAACGTAAAAATCTAAAACAGCAGATCAATCTTTTTATAGATCTTATTGAGAATAATCCCGTAAGAGAATAACTTTGAAAAACCCCTAAAAGCATAGGTTGAACAAGCATTTGGAATAAAAAAAGATATGATTATCCTTTTATCTTTATATAATGCTTTACATTTTTAAACACTATTTTCCGATAAACTTTGACATGTAAATCACTGACAATCAGTTTTCGCCTCTTATCCTAAAGGATGAATTGATTGTCAATAATTTACTTCCTTGCCTGCGGCAAGGCAGGCTTTAGGACGGGAGGCAAAGAAATCTTTGACAATCAATTCATCCGATTAAAAAAGTAAGCTAAAGTTTCTTAAAAATCCCATTACCCTTTAATTGCATAGGCTTTGAGACGTGTTTAATGGTTTTATCGGACAACAATAATTTTTAAAATAAACCTTGTTGCAAAGCTGATTTTTCACGGTATATAATAAAAAAATCCTGAAACTTTATTGCTCCAGGATCTTTTTTAAAACCAATCAACCAAAAATCTATTGTTTCCTTTTCCTGATATGAATTTCTTTTTCTTTCCCATTAACATTTACAGTAGCAAGATCATCACAGGTTCCGTCACCGTAATCCAGTGTTAAAGATCTGTTGTCCTTCTTGATCTCAAGCATTCCGCTTACCAAAAATCTGCAGGCCATTTCTCTTCTTAAAGGTTCCAGAACAGTTACTTCTCTCATCGTGCCGTCTTTTCGGGTAACCCTCCAGTTACCGGTGATTAAGAAAACATTATCGCTCCAGATCTTGTTTCCAAATCCTTCGATCCATTCTCTGATACGCTCTCCTTTTACAGTAACAAAAGTATCATCATCCCAGATAATTTTAATATTTTTGTTTATCGTTGCCTGAGGATTGCCCTTATCATTTACCTTTATTCTGATCTTGTTAACTGTACCTTCTATCTTCTTTCCGTTAAAATAAAAATCTTCAAAAGAATAATTAATCGTTACACTTTGTTCTGTAAATGCAAATGTATACTCCATAATAATCTTACCACTAACAGTATTTTCATTGCGTGTAGTACAACCTTCACCAAAATCGATGGTTACCTTTTTGGTATTAACGGTGATCACCTTGGTAATAGTAACACATTCCGGAAGATAATTATCTTTGTCTATGGCACTCTTACTGGCTTCAGAAGTTTCTGCATAACTATATGCATCGTCTATCAAACCATTAATTCCTTCTGAAACATCATCAATTTCTGTTTGCTCAACGGCTAAACTTTCATCGAGTTGCTGTGCACTTAGATCGTCAATTTCAGTATTGTCCTGACATCCCGAAAGGGAAATAAAGATTAATAAAAGTAGTGTGGAAATCAGACCTGAAAAATTTCTTTTTGTTGTTTTCATAGTTTTTTGTTTTTCATATTAGTAAATATAGTGATATTTTTTAGACCTGCTTTTT
The DNA here is from genome assembly GCA_024762795.1 of Flavobacteriaceae bacterium. Taxonomy (GTDB): domain Bacteria; phylum Bacteroidota; class Bacteroidia; order Flavobacteriales; family Flavobacteriaceae; genus Namhaeicola. The sequence goes on from JANTGS010000044.1 coordinate 13,528, forward strand.
TAAAAAAGGTTTAATCAAATCTTTTCTAAAATGTAAAATAAGTCTTCGTTGTTGCTTAAATTATTAAATAGGTTAACGTTAAAATCCTTGTAAAAAATATTTATCTATTCTAATTCGACGTCAGAGAAAAACCAGACGGCAGGCGTGTTTAATCTGCTGTAAACTACTGTTTATAAGGATTTAAATTTTAAAGAAGGAAGATATTGAGCAAAGAATTTCTCTTTTTTAACAAGTCTGTTTAGTTTTGCAACAGCCTTATATTGTTAATCAAAATAATAATTGTATCTTTGCCGCCTGATAATTGAAACTATCAGTACATAAAAATTATTAATAAAATTAATGTTAGCATGTATTTAACAGCAGAAAAAAAGAAAGAGATTTTCAAAAAACATGGAAAATCTGAAAATGATTCCGGATCCACGGAAGGACAAATTGCATTATTCACATTTAGAATTGCACACCTTACAGAGCATCTGAAAAAAAATCGTAAAGATTTTAACACACAGCGTTCACTTGTTAAATTAGTAGGTAAACGACGAGACCTTTTAGATTATTTAATGAAAGTAGATATCACCAGATATCGTTCTATCATTAAAGAATTAGGTTTAAGAAAATAATTTTTCAGAGAGGCTTTATGCCTCTCTTTTTGATTCTGCATGAGGATTCATTGGGTTTTTAACTTCACAACAACACAACTACTTTAAGTTAAACCATGAATTAATAATACCCTTACGGTATTGAAAAACAAAAAATTATGATTCCAAAAGTTTTTAAAGAAACGATCACTTTAAGTGATGGTAGAACTATTACTGTTGAAACCGGAAAACTGGCAAAACAAGCTGATGGTTCTGTAGTAGTAAAAATGGGAGATGCCATGTTGCTGGCAACAGTGGTATCTTCAAAAACAGCCAGTCCGGTAGATTTTTTACCTCTGACCGTAGATTATCGTGAAAAATTTGCTGCAGCAGGACGTTATCCCGGTGGGTTTTTTAAACGCGAGGCAAGACCAAGTACCGAGGAAATTTTAACCATGCGTTTGGTTGACAGAGTATTACGCCCGCTTTTCCCAAAAGATTATCATTCAGAAACTCAGGTAATGATCCAGTTGATGTCTCATGACGAAGATGTCATGCCGGATGCACTAGCAGGACTTGCTGCATCAGCCTCTATTGCACTTTCCGATATTCCTTTTGAAACTCCAATTTCAGAAGTACGTGTAGGAAGGGTTAACGGGGAACTGATTATTAACCCAACCCGGGAACAACTTTTAGAGGCCGATATCGATATGATGGTGGGTGCTTCCGCTGATTCTGTAATGATGGTTGAAGGGGAAATGGATGAGATCTCTGAAGAGGAAATGGCAGATGCTATTAAATTTGCACATGAGGCGATCAAAGATCAATGTGCTGCACAGGTTAAACTGGTAGAGCAAGTAGGTAAAAAAGAAACCAGAGCATACGACCTGGCTGAAGAAGATGAAGATCTGGAAGCTAAAATTCACGAACTCGCTTATCAAAAGTGTTATGATATCGCTAAAAAAGGGACTTCAAAACATGAAAGATCTGAAGCTTTTGCTGAGGTAAAAGAAGAGATCCTTGCCGGATTTACCGAAGAGGAATTAGAAGAAAAAGGAGCCTTGATCTCTAAATATTATAACAAAGCACAAAAAGAAGCTGTAAGAAACCTTACTTTAAATGAAGGTTTACGTTTAGACGGAAGAAAAACAACCGATATTAGACCGATCTGGTGTGAGATCGATTATTTACCCTCAACACACGGTTCAGCGATCTTTACCAGAGGAGAAACTCAGGCACTGGCAACAGTTACTTTAGGTACCTCTAGAGAAGCTAATATGGTGGATCTGCCTACATATCAGGGAGAAGAAACCTTCTATTTACATTATAATTTCCCTCCTTTCTCAACCGGAGAAGCTCGTCCGTTAAGAGGAACTTCACGTCGTGAGATCGGTCACGGAAACCTGGCTCAAAGAGCTTTAAAAGGAATGGTGCCGGAAGATTGTCCTTATACTGTTCGTGTGGTTTCCGAGATCCTTGAGTCTAACGGTTCTTCTTCTATGGCCACTGTTTGTGCAGGAACCATGGCTTTGATGGATGCCGGAATTCAAATGAAAAAACCTGTATCAGGTATTGCTATGGGATTAATCTCCGATGGAGAAAAATTTGCTGTGCTTTCTGATATTTTAGGAGATGAAGATCACCTGGGAGATATGGACTTTAAAGTAACCGGAACAGCAGATGGTATTACTGCCTGCCAGATGGATATCAAAATTAAAGGTCTTTCTTATGAAATATTAGTAAGTGCCTTAAAACAATCTAAAGATGGCCGTTTACACATTCTGCAAAAACTGGTTGACACTATTGCTGAGCCAAATGCTGATGTAAAACCACATGCCCCAAAAATGGTTACAGTAACCATTCCGGGAGAATTTATTGGTGCTTTGATCGGTCCTGGTGGAAAAGTGATCCAGGAACTTCAAAAAGAAACCAAAACCACTATTGTGATCAACGAAGTTGATGAGCAGGGCATGGTTGAGATCCTGGGAACAGATCAGGAAGGCATTGATAAAGTTCTTGAAAAGATCAAATCGATTACTTTTACTCCTGTTAAAGGAGAAACCTATGAGGTTAAAGTAATTAAGATCCTCGATTTTGGTGCAGTTGTTGAATATCTGGAAGCTCCGGGTAATGAAGTGCTTTTACACGTAAGTGAACTGGCATGGAAAAGAACCGATAATGTTACCGACGTGGTAAATCTGGGAGATATCATTAAAGTAAAATATTTTGGTATCGATCCGAAAACCCGTAAGGAAAAAGTTTCTTTAAAGGCTTTGCTTGAAAAACCGGAAGGTTACGTAGCAAGACCTCCAAGAGACAACAACAGAGGAAGAGATAACCGCCACCGCGGTGATAATCGCAGAAATGACAGAAGATCAAGAGACAACTAAAGCTCTTGTTTTTATAAAAAGAATTTTATTCTGATAAAGGCTCCCCAAAAGGGAGCTTTTGTTTTTTAAAAAAAATCGGCTATTTACAACTGCCTTCATAAAATAAAGCCTTGTTTATATCGTTCTTTTTAATCTTTTTAAAATTTTTTAACCCTTTTGTAACATTATCTTTAAATCTTACGTATATGTAAGTACACCACTATAAAAACTTTAATTTAGAAACTATATGAGACAGTTAAAAATAACCAAACAAGTTACCAACAGAGAAACCGCGTCGTTAGATAAATATTTGCAGGAAATTGGTAAGGTTGATTTGATTACTGCCGATGAGGAAGTGGAACTTGCGCAACGCATCAAGGCCGGTGATGAGATCGCTTTGGAAAAGCTAACCAAAGCCAACCTGAGATTCGTTGTTTCCGTTGCGAAACAATACCAAAATCAGGGATTAACACTTCCCGATCTGATCAATGAAGGAAATTTAGGATTGATAAAAGCAGCTAAAAGATTTGATGAAACCCGTGGGTTCAAATTCATCTCTTATGCTGTTTGGTGGATTCGTCAATCGATACTTCAGGCTCTGGCCGAACAATCAAGAATTGTAAGATTACCTTTAAACAAGATTGGTTCTATCAATAAGATCAACAAAACCTTTGCAAGGCTGGAACAGGAAAATGAAAGGCCACCCTCTGCTGAAGAAATTGCCAAAGAACTGGACATGACCGTTTCTGATGTAAAAGAATCTATGAAAAATTCGGGCAGACACGTCTCTATGGATGCACCGCTGATCGAAGGAGAAGATTCTAACCTGTATGATGTATTACGTTCGGGAGAATCGCCAAATCCCGATAAATCTTTATTACATGAGTCTTTACAGGTTGAGATCCTGAGAGCATTGGAAACTTTAACCCCCCGTGAGGCCGATGTGGTTAAATTGTATTTCGGATTAGGAAATCAGCATCCGATGACCTTGGAAGAAATTGGTGAAACTTTTGACCTGACCAGAGAAAGAGTGCGACAGATCAAAGAAAAAGCAATAAGAAGATTAAAACATACCTCAAGAAGTAAGATCTTACGTTCTTATTTAGGTTAATGTTGACCTGAAAAAACTTGGTAAGCTTATCTGAAATTATTGTAATTGTTATTTAATACCTGCCACAGGCAGAAAGAAAAAGCTAAAAACTCTGTTTTCTTAAAACAGACTCTTTAACTCCGCTCAGAATTAAAGGTGTAAACCTCAGGGCTAGCCCTGAACCCTTTAATATGAATTGACCTAAGGGTCGAGGTGCCTGCAACGCCTGCTTTGCAGCAAGGCAAGCCGGCAAGGCGGGTTAAACCAAGATCCCGCTAGAAAAAAGCGGGATTAATTCGACTAACTAAAAAATTGAAATTAATTTTTTAGAGTCTCATGAATAAAAATTTCAGATAAGCTTTTTTTATTTTACTTTTACAAAAAAATAACATGAACAGAATAATTTCTCCTTCTTTACTGGCAGCCGATTTTGGTAATCTGCAACGCGAGATCGAAATGCTTAACCAAAGTGAGGCCGACTGGTTTCATCTCGATATTATGGATGGTGTTTTTGTACCGAATATTTCTTTTGGGATGCCTGTGATCTCAGCCATAAATAAACTTGCCAAAAAACCTTTGGATGTTCACCTGATGATCGTTGATCCCGACCGGTATATTTCAACTTTTAAAAAAGTAGGAGCCGATATTTTAACGGTTCATTATGAAGCCTGCACCCATTTACATCGCACCATTCAGGCCATAAAAGCTGAAGGAATGAAAGCGGGAGTTTCTTTAAATCCACATACACCTGTTGCTCTTTTAGAAGATATTATCCATGATCTGGACCTGGTACTGATCATGAGTGTTAATCCGGGTTTTGGCGGACAAAGTTTTATTGAAAATACCTATAACAAAGTACGGGAGCTTCGTGCCATGATCAATAATTCCGACTCAACTGCTCTGATTGAAGTGGATGGTGGTGTAAACGATAAAAATGTTGTTAAACTGGAAGATGCCGGAGTCAACGCTTTTGTAGCCGGCAGTTTTGTATTTAAAAATGATGATCCTGCCAAAACTATTGCCAATTTAAAAACGGTAAAATAGTTTATTAAATCTTAATTAACATTGCAAGGCCCAAATTCCAAGATCTAACTCTTAAACTATATCTACTTTACAAAATTGGCTTCTTAAGAAACTCTGTAACAGGTTATTCAACTTGTGTATTCATCTTCGGGCTATCGCCGTGACCAATACTTAGTTGTTGTGTGTAGTTTTTTTATTTCAGATGATACGTTTCAAATTCAATTTTCCAAGTATCATCGTTTTGTTTCTTCCATAAAACAACCCAACTCCCTATATTTTTAATCGTATCACTTGTTGCTTTTTTTATAAATATTTCGTCAAATGAATTATAATGTAGGGCTTGATCTCCAGATGCAATTACCGTTGGTTCTCCACGGTCTATTAGAATAACATCATATCTATTCTGACTAACGTCAAATTTAGTTAATTTTTGCTCTCACCCCTTTATTTATATACTCTAACATCAGATTCAACTCTAATATTTTTTGAAAAAACCTTAAAAATTTGACGTTATCTCAAGAAATTAACAGGTTTTTCTTGTGTGGGGAATTATACACAACGGTTCAGTGTATGAAGCGTTGGGCATTTCGAAGCACTTCATTTTCAGTTTACCGTATATTTTATTTATTACCACAATATTCATTTTAACTACTTACTGCCCAATGATTTATACACTTTGTTGTAGCCAGTACTTCCTTCTTCCAGTCTGTCTGTCAGTGTGTTGGGGCAGGCATACTCTTTGACAAGTTTAGCCTTGCTGATTATTGCTCCACTCGGCAAAGCTCAAACAAGTTTGGCTCTGCTCTCGTTTATCGCAACAATTTGGTCGTGCGGTGGCTTTTTCGAGCGACTTGGCAAATGCGAAGCATTCACGAACACTTTAAAAAACAAAATCATAAGTGAGTAATTGTATGACTGCGAAGTGTTGGCTTTGTTAATCATCTTATCCTTTTTTATATTCCGCTTTCGGCTCTGCCGCCATACTTCGGCTTTGCTCAGCAGAACTACTTAACTTTTCTTCTGCTTCGCCAACTGCGTTGCCGTGAGCTTGTCGAACGGTTACCTGCCCATTCATTAGCATGGGCAATAGCCAATCGCGTAAGGCGGTGAGTTGTTGGTTTTGAAATGTTGTATTGATGATTTTTTTATACGAATTATCAACGAGTTTATAATACATTTTTAATATATTTTCTGTCGGTAAAACAATAAATGTTTCATCAATAGTTTCTTTGTTTATATGCGGTTGCTGCGCACCTGTTCTCAATGCCATATACCGTGGAATTTCATTTTTGATTAATGGATATATATAACTACTTTTAATTAATTCACTTTCAAAAATTCCGACTACTGATTGATTAGCACAAGCATCTATTGCTAAGATTGAAGGTCTTAAATGACGTGTAATTGAAATTGGCACCGTTCCTTTTGGCATTAATGATGTAGCTGATTTATCTATTGCATTTTTTGTGATACTTAATTCTGATTTAACAATAGGAAAATTTGCGATTTCGCCAGAATTTAACCACGGTATATTTCCTTTCCAGAATTCCTTATTTTTTGTTGACGGCGTACCACCCAAGGTTGTTTTTAAAACTTCTCCAATTTTTTTCACCTCCCAACCCACAGGGATTTCCCGTTTCAATTCCTCATTATAAACCATCTTCCCGCCACTGCTTTTATATGGTTTGCCTTGATCATTGGGCTTGCCCTGAGCAAAGTCGAAGGGAAAATCGAACTGCACAAACCAATAGTCGTAAATGGTTTTTGCCATTGCCTCTAACTCGCGGTTTATTTTGTTGTTGAGCTCTATTTTGGCATCTAAGTCGGATAGGACTTTGGCTATGGCTTTTTGGGTGGGTAAATCTTTTTCTATAATTTCAATTTGTTCAAATCCTTTTAGAATAATTCTTGGCAAAGCACTACCTGAAACATATTTTTTTGAAACCTCTTTTTTTACAGATTTTGTCTGTAAATAATATTTTAAATAATCAGGATAAATTTTTTCTAAATTAGGCCTTAAAATTCCAATGGAAGAAAGTACTGCTTGGTCAATTTCATCCTTAATAACGAATACGTGTTTTAAATAACTCCCATCTTTTGCTATCAATAAGTCATTTAATTTGGGTTTACAATCAGCTTGAACTAATTTGTCATATTCTTCTTTTGAAATCAATTTGCAATCATCATAAGAAAAACCATAATCATTCATATCTTTTACTGAAAGCATCGGAAATCCTTTATTAATACCTACTGGGCTATAATGCGAACCATCAGTAATTTTATTACATAATGATTTTAATGTTACAAGTCTACTCATACCTCAACCCTTTTAAATTATCCATAATCTCAGCTTCCAAGTCTTTCCCCTCTTTAAAAAGTTGCGATAAATTTTCTTCAAAGCCTTTCATTTTGGCCTCAAATTCTTCTGCAGTAATATCTACATATTCAATTTTTACTTCAAAATATTGTCCTGCACTTAGCGAGTAGTTTTTTTGTTTTATCTCATCGTATTTTACCACTACCGAGAAATCGTCAATGACTTTTTTGTTGTTAAAAGTGTCAATTATCTGCTTTTCTTCTTCGGCAGTGAGAACGGTCTTTTGGTTTTTGCCCTCTTTTACAGTTTCGCCTAAGTTGGAAGCATCAATCAGCACCACATCTTCCTTATTGTTTTTATCCATAAACAGAATAGAAACATTGGTGCCTGTGGTGGCAAAAATATTGCTCGGCATCGAAACCACACCTGCCAGCATTTTGCTGTCAACCAAGCGTTGGCGTATCTTTTTGTCTATTCCGCTTTGGGCAGTAATAAAACCTGTTGGCACTACAACGGCTGCTTTTCCGTTTTTAGTAAGCGAGTACATTATATGTTGCAGAAACAGCGAATAAATCGCCATTTTGTCTTTGGCTTTTTTTGGCACATTGGGCAAACCTGCAAAAAAGCGTTCGTGGTTTTCTTTGCTGTCCAAATCGTCTCTAAAATCGGAAAAATCGAGTTTAAAAGGCGGATTGGAAACGATGTAATCAAACTTTGCTAAATCTCCATTTTCGTCTTTGTGGTAAGGACTTAAAATAGTATTACCCTGAATAATATTTTGTATGGAATGTACCAGATTATTCAAAATCAAATTCAAACGTAACAAACTCGATGATTTCTGCGAAATATCCTGCGAGTAAATGGTACATTTATCTTCGCCAATGGCGTGTGCAATATTCATAAGCAAAGTTCCCGAACCTGCACTTGGGTCGTAAACCGTAACATTTTGCACGGGCTCGTTTACCA
>JANTGS010000045.1 GCA_024762795.1 Flavobacteriaceae bacterium
CTAAAGATTCGATGTCCTCGGTTTTGTTTTTTCATAATTCTCAAATTTATGAAAGTTATTAACTAAACTTAGCGACAACCTATACTATGAACTGACACCTACCTATACGGTAGGCAGGCTTTCAACTCCTGCCTACCGGTAGGCAGGTTTGATTTTTGACTCCTGCCTCGCCTGCTTCTCAGCAAGGTATACCTGCTTCTCAGCAAGGCAAGCCGGTAAGGCGGGTTTAACATTCGACTAACCGAGTACAACCATTTAAGGATCATAAAAATAATCAGGTTTTTTGCTTCTTTTTCTTAGCGGCCGGGAAAAGTACATTATTCAGGATCAAGCGATAACCCGGGGAATTTGGATAAAGATCCAGCTCGGTTTTCGGATCACCTACGCGATGCTGATAATCTTCCGGATCATGACCTCCGTAAAAAGTAAACATCCCTTTTCCTTTTGTACCATGAATATATCGCGCTTCGCCATTTACATTATTCTGCCCCATGATCACAACAGTGGGTTTGATGGTTTTCGGATTAAAAGCCGTGGTTTGCCCCATAAATCCTTTAACCATCAGGGTATGATTCTGACACAACATACTGGGGACCATATCCCATTTGGCTGAAAATTCCTTAAGCTCAAAATAATCTTCAATTTTCAGAATTTTCCTTTTCATAGTGGTATCGATATTGGAAAACTCATAAACCATTGGGTTTCTTTCCAGAATAAAATCTGTAAAAGCAAAAGTTTTGTTGTAATCAATTTTATTCTGATAATCATCTTCTGAGGGATCTCCGTCGAACATGCTTTCGCAGATATCCACTCCTTCCGCCGATAAGGCAATATCAAAACTATCTGTTGCCGAACACATGGCGAACATAAAACCTCCTCCTACCACAAAATCCCTGATCTTTAAGGCTACAGCCAGTTTTTCCTCGCTTACTTTACTGTATCCTAACTTTTCAGCTAACTCTTCAGCTTTTTTTTTATTTTCAATATACCAGGAAACAGATCTGAAGGTACCGTAGAACTTTCCAAATTGTCCGGTAAAATCCTCATGATGCAAATGCAGCCATTCATACATCAGCAACTTATCATTTAAAACCTCTTCATCATAAACCACATCATACGGGATCTCAGCATATTTTAAGACTAAAGTTACCGCATCATCCCAGGGCTGATTGGTTTTTGGGGAATAGACAGCAATTTTTGGAGCTTTTTCCAAAAGAATCGCTTCCTGATTCTTAGAAGGACTCCCGATCTCTTCAAGGATCTGTACAGCTTTTGTATCGCTGACCACTTCAAAAGATACCCCTCTAATGGTACATTCATTTCTTAAATCGTTAAAATCTTCCATCAAAAAGGACCCTCCCCTGTAATTTAATAACCACTTGACTTTGTGATTATTTTGCAGCGAATAAAAAGTTATTCCGTAGGCTTTTAAATGGTTTTCCTGTGATTTTTCATCCATTGGGATCAGGATAAAAGAGGCCCGGATCGTATTGGATAAGAATACAAAAGCAATAAAAATAAAAATCTGAAAATATTTTTTAAACAAAATTTTTTAAAATTTTAGAAAGGCACATCCATCTCATCAGGATCATCCAGACCAAAGGCATCCTGGGCGCTTCCCAAACTTCCCGAACTCATATCACTGTTGATAGACGACTGGAACATGGTATTTCCAAAATCATCATCAAGATTAGAAAATTTAGCATATTTACCCTCAAATTTCAGTCGGATATTATCCAAACCACCATTCCTGTGCTTGGCCACGATAAATTCTCCCTGCCCCTCACAAGGTGTTCTTTCCTCATCATCCCACTCTGTAAGTCCGTAGTATTCCGGACGGTAAATAAAAGATACAATATCAGCATCCTGCTCGATCGCACCCGATTCCCGTAGATCGGAGAGTAAAGGCCTTTTACTTCCTCCCCTGGTCTCTACGGCACGGGAAAGCTGTGACAATGCAACAACAGGAATATTCAGTTCTTTAGCCAGAGCTTTCAGGTTACGTGAAATAGTTGAGATCTCCTGCTCACGGTTTCCACTACCTTTTCCACTACCTCCTACCGTCATCAACTGCAAATAGTCGATAACGATAATTTTTACATCATGTTGTGATACCAAACGTCTGGCCTTGGCACGTAAATCAAAAATTGCCAGTGAGGGCGTATCATCGATATAAATGGGAGCCTCCGATAATTTTTTCACTTTCATATTCAGAATCTGCCACTCAAAAGGCTCCAGAGTACCTTTTCTCAACTTTTCGGAAGAAATTCCTGTTTCACTGGATATCATCCTAGTGATCAACTGAATAGACGACATTTCCAAAGAGAAAATAGCTACAGGCACATCAAATTCGATAGCCATATTTTTAGCCATCGACATAACAAAAGCGGTTTTACCCATACCCGGTCTTGCTGCAAGAATTACCAGATCCGAGGGCTGCCACCCTGAAGTAAGCGAGTCGATCTTGGTAAAGCCGGAAGGCACACCACTCATCCCTTCTTTATTGGAGATCTCTTCAATTTTTTTCAAAGCTTGATTTACCAGGTTTTCGGCTGCTTCAGAACTTTTTTTCAGATTACCCTGAGTAATATCAAATAATTTAGCCTCGGCATCATCCAGAAGATCAAAAACATCCATGGTCTCATCATAAGCATTATGAATGATCTCATTGGAAATAGAGATCAATTGGCGCTGGATAAATTTTTGAATGATGATCCGGGCGTGAAATTCAATATGTGCTGCGGAAGATACCTTTTGCGACAGACCGATCAGATAAAAATCGCCTCCGGCCTGCTCTAATTTCCCATCTTTTCTCAATTGGTTGGAAACCGTAAGCAAGTCAATAGGCTCTGACGAATTGAATAAGGTGAAAATTGCATCAAAGATCATTTGGTGAGCCGGCTTGTAAAAAGCCTCTGAATGTAAAATATCGATCACATCATCCACCCCCTTCTTATCAATCAGCATAGCTCCTAGGACAGCTTCTTCAAGGTCAAGTGCCTGAGGTGGAAGTTTCCCCTGCTCTAGATTGATCACTGTACCTTTTTTACTGATATTTGAAGAATATGATGTCGCTTTTTCCATGTGGCAAATGTAGTTTTTTTGTCGTTCCGATATTGTAAATTATTTTTTTTTAATTTTAACAAAATTTGTTAATAAAACTTATCTTGTTAACAAATAAAAAAATAAAAGGAACCAGAAATCTGATTATTATAATTTCTAAAAAAAATTAACAGTAGTTAAAAAAATCAAAACAGTAAGTTTCATGCGGTTATAAAAAAAACAACCAATTTAAAACCCGTTTAAACTACCGGAATGAATTGTTAGAATAGCAAATTTATTGTTAATAATTTTTTCCGACAACTAAATTAAATAAACCTGATGAATAAAACAAAAAGAATCCTTTCAATTCTACTGATATTACAAATAGCTGCTATACAATCACTTAACTCAAATTCCGAATGGGTTGAAAATTACTACTCCAAAGGGCTCTACCCTTTTATATCCTCCCTTTTTAGGTATATTTTTGGCTGGCTACCTTTTTCAGTAGGTGATCTGTTCTATTCATTGATATTTTTGATGATCTTAAGATCAGTCTTTATTTTTCTCAAAAACAAAAAAAGAAATTACGGTTCTTTCTTTCTGAGTGCAGGTGCTTTTTTTTCGGTAATTTACTTTTTATTTTACTTTTTGTGGGGACTGAATTATTTCAGAGAACCTGTTGAGAGGCCAATGGATCTTACCAAGAACGAATACAATCAGGAAACCCTTAAAAAACTAACCGATAAACTTTTTTCTAATCTGGTTAGAATTCACAAGCTCCTGACAACAAATGACAGCCTGAAAGTAAATATTTCGCAAACTAAAAACAACTTAATGGCACAGACCCAAAACGGATATTCAGAATTAGAAAAAACATTTCCGCAATTTGCCTATAAACCCGTTTCTTTAAAAAAATCGATATACAGTCTGCCTTTGACCTACATGGGATTTTCGGGTTATCTCAATCCTTTTTCAGGAGAAGCTCAAGTTGATTATCTGGTTCCTAAGGTTTCTTTACCCATTATCAGTTCTCATGAAGTAGCTCACCAGCTGGGAATTGCATCGGAAAGCGAAGCTAATTTTATAGGTTTTCTCGCTGCAATCCATAACGAAGATCCTGTTTTTCAATATTCTGCCTTTTTAATGGCTTACCGCTACGCTTTATACGATCTATCCAAATCGGACAGATCTATTTCAAAAAAATACATCGAAAAAACCCCGAAAGGCATTCTTAAAAATATAAAAGAAATCGATCAGTTCTGGCAGGAATATCAGAATGCCTCTGAAAAATATTTCAAAATATTTTATGATAACTACCTGAAGATCAATCAACAAAAACAAGGAATACAAAGTTACAGCAAGATGATCGACCTGTTAATTGCCTATGATAAAAAATATCCATTATAAAGTTAAAAGCATTTTATTTCTTATCTTAACCAAAAATTTATCACATTGAACAAAGAGATAACCAGTATAAAAAATCCTCTGATCAAAGAGATTATCCAGCTTCAGGAAAAATCGAGAAAACGTAAAAAAGAGTACCGGTTTATCATCGAAGGAGTCCGGGAGATCTCATTGGCTCTAAAGGGAAATTACAAAATCCAAAGTCTTTTATTTTGTGATGAGATTCTCCCTTTTTTAAAGGTAAAAGAATTGATCTCAAATACTGATTCGATAGAAATCATTCAAATATCCACAGAAGTATATCAAAAAATATCACACAGAAAAACTACCGAAGGAATTATTGCAATAGTAAAAGGTAAAACTTTGGAATTAAGCAATTTAAATATACCTGAAAATCCCTTATTACTAGTTGCCGAAGCTCCTGAAAAACCCGGAAATATTGGTGCTTTACTCAGAACAGCCGATGCTGCCAACCTCGATGCAGTTCTTATTGCAAATCCAAAAACCGATATGTACAATCCGAATATCATTCGCTCGAGTGTAGGTTGCCTATTCACCAATCAGATCGCCACCGGAAGCACGGAAGAAATCCTCAGCTTTTTAAAACAAAAAAAGATCAATATTTATGGAGCTGCACTTCTTAAAAACAGCATTCCGTACATTGAAACAGACCTTACAAAATCCACAGCTATTGTAGTGGGTACAGAAGCCACCGGACTGAGTGAAACCTGGCTGAAAAATACCACCAAAAATATCATTATTCCCATGCAAGGGGAAATTGATTCATTAAACGTCTCTGTTTCGGCAGCAATCCTTATTTTTGAAGCCAAAAGACAAAGAGGTTTCTAAAAATCTTTTTATCTGTTATTTCAACTCATAATTTACAGAATGACACCCAATACTTTATTTAATATCATCATTGCCATACTTATCATCGATTTTATTATCGATCATGTTATTGATTTCCTGAACTATAAAAGTTTTAACGATCCAATTCCGGAAGAGCTCAGCGATGTATATGATAAGGATGAATATTACCGCTCGCAGAACTATAAAAAGGATAACTATAAATTCTCTGTGATCTCCTCAACTTTTTCCTTTGTAGTCACTCTGGCTTTTTTCTTTTTAAAAGGTTTTGCCTGGGTGGATGAGCTTGCAAGATCCTTTTCGGATAATGAAATTATAATCGGACTTATATTTTTTGGATTGATCATGCTTGCCAATGAGATCATCTCTATCCCGTTTAGTTATTATTCCACTTTCGTGATCGAAGAAAAATACGGATTTAACAAAATGAGTAAAAAACTTTTTATTACCGACAAGATCAAAGGGTTAGCTCTCAGCGCATTGATCGGGGGAGTTATTTTAGCACTGATCATTTGGTTCTACGAACAGACCGGAGATCAGTTCTGGATCTATACCTGGATCCTGATTACGGTTTTTACACTCTTTTTTACACTTTTTTATTCCTCATTGATCGTTCCTCTTTTTAACAAACAAACCCCTTTGGAAGAAGGAGAACTTCGATCAGAAATAGAAACCTTTGCCCGTAAAGCAGGCTTTACCCTTGACAATATCTATGTGATCGATGGTTCAAAACGTTCTACCAAGGCCAATGCTTATTTTTCAGGTTTCGGTCCCAAAAAAAGAATTGTACTTTACGACACTCTTCTTAAAGACCTCAGCCACAAAGAGATTGTGGGGGTTCTGGCTCATGAGATCGGACATTATAAAAAGAAACATGTTCTTATCAATATGCTCATCTCAGTTCTTATCACAGGACTTACCCTTTATATTTTATCTGTTTTTATTAAAAACCCTCTTTTTTCAGAGGCACTTTCAGTAAAAATACCCAGCTTTCATGTGGGTTTGATCACTTTTGGAATTCTTTACAACCCGATCTCGGAAATTACCGGAATTCTCATGAACTTTATTTCGAGAAAGTTTGAATATCAGGCGGATAATTTTGCCAAATTCCATTATGATAAAAATGCACTGATTTCTGCTCTTAAAAAACTTTCAAAAAAGAGTCTAAGTAACTTAACACCTCATAAAGCCCATGTTTTTATACATTTTTCACACCCAACTTTGTTGAATAGGGTTAAAAATCTGATGACAAATTAAAATAAAAGATTTAATTTTGTTTAACAGATCTGTTTTTTCAACCGGATCTTTTTAAAAAATATGAAGTATACAGCCAGCATAGAAGAAGAAAATAAAGAGATTGCCTATCGATATAAAGATATGCTACATGATTCTTATCAAAACCTGACCAAACAAAATAAGGTCCTGATACGAAAAGCCTTTGATCTTGCTGTAGAAGCACATAAAGACCAGCGCAGGAAAACCGGAGAACCCTATATTTACCATCCCATTGCTGTTGCCAAGATCGTTGCCAATGAAATCGGGCTCGGGGCTAATTCAATCGCTGCAGCACTTTTACACGATGTTGTTGAAGATACAGATTATACTTTTGATGATATTGAACAGCTGTTTGGAAAAACCATAGCGAAGATCGTAAACGGATTGACAAAAATCTCCAGACTGAAAAAGGATAAGGATATTTCTGTTCAGGCTGAGAATTTTAGAAAAATGTTGCTTACACTGAATGATGATGTAAGGGTAATTCTGATCAAAATCGCCGACAGGCTGCACAATATGCAGACCCTGGACTCAATGCGGGAAGATAAACAAGTAAAGACATCTTCTGAAACACTGTATATTTATGCTCCGCTGGCACACCGGCTTGGTCTTTACAATATCAAAACCGAACTGGAAGATCTCGGTTTAAAATACACTGAACCGGAAGTTTATAATGACATTCTGAATAAAATTGTTGAAAGTAAAGAGGAACAGCAAAAATATATCGATCTTTTTTCTGATCCTATTAAAAAAAGTCTTGACGGAGAAGGCTTTAAATATGAAATCAAAGGGAGAACAAAGTCTATTTTTTCTATCCGGAAAAAAATGAGAAACCAAGGCGTTTCCTTTGAAGAAGTTTACGATAAATTTGCGATCAGAATTATTTACGACTCTAATAAAAAGAATGAAAAGTTCAACGCCTGGAAGATCTATTCAATCGTAACCGACTATTACAACCCCAATCCTAACAGATTAAGAGACTGGATAACACAACCCAAATCAACAGGTTATGAATCTTTACACACTACGGTAATGGGGCCTGGCGGTAGATGGGTTGAAGTTCAGATCCGCTCAGCCCGGATGGATGAGATCGCCGAAAAGGGATATGCAGCACATTTCAAATACAAACACGGAAATGTAAATGAAAACGGACTCGAATCGTGGCTGAATAAATTAAAAGATACCCTTGAAAATCCTGACATCAATGCTGTTGATTTTGTTGAACAATTCAAATTAAATCTTTATGCCAAAGAAATTTATGTATTTACCCCTCAGGGAGATATAAAATCATTACCCAAAGGTTCAACCCCCATAGATTTTGCTTTTGCTATCCACACTGAAGTCGGAATGCATTGTCGCGGTGCTAAGGTCAATGGTAAACTTGTTCATTTGAGCCATGAACTGAAAAGTGGTGATCAGATCGAAATCATCACTTCTTCTACACAAAAACCAAAACTTGCCTGGCTCGATATTGTAAAAACAGCAAGAGCCAAACAGCGCATTAAGAGCATCCTTAAAGAGGAACAAAAGATCATAGCCAAAGAAGGGAAAGAAATTCTGGCAAGAAAATTAAGACATCTTAAGATCTCTTATAACGAAGAAACCATCAATGAACTTGTAAATTTCTTTAATCTGAAAACAAGCCTGGACCTGTTTTATCGTATCGGGAACGGTTCTATTGAAAATCAGCAACTAAAAAAATATGCAGCCAAACGCAGTAATACTTTTGTCAATTTCTTTAAGAAAAAAATAAAGCGGACCAATAATCAAAAAGTTCAAGATAAAAAACACAATGATGATGAAATAACGGAAAACTACAATATGCTGGTTTTCGGCCTTAATGAAGATAAACTGAATTATACACTGGCTAAATGTTGTTCTCCTATTCCCGGAGATAAGGTTTTTGGTTTTGTTACTATCAAGGAAGGAATCAAAGTACATAAAACCGATTGTCCGAATGCAGTAAGTATGCAATCTCAATATGCTTACAGGATCATACCGGCTAAATGGATCGATTCCACACAACAAGGTTTTAAAGCTACTCTGAAACTTACCGGTGTAGATAATATCGGACTTGTAAATAAGGTTACAAGAGTAATATCCAACAATTTAAGTGTAAACATTCATAAACTGAACATTTCCGGAACCGAAGGTCTTTTCCAGGGAAGAATTACTGTTGAAGTAAGCAACAATGAACAACTCAATAAGCTTATCAATCAGTTGAAAAAAATTGACGGAATCCATAAAATCATCCGTATGAACGGTTAACATCTTTTTAAATATTTTTCAATTTTCTTAAAAAATATAACTTTAATAATGTAAATTTGTTTTTAAACAAATAAGCTTTTATCAATGGATAAAACCAATAATCAGGAGATAGTTAAAGCATTCTTTACCAAGTTTTTAGAAAGGAAAAACCATCGAAAAACTCCGGAAAGATTTGCTATTCTGCAAGAAATTTACAACAGCGATAAGCATTTTGATATCGAATCTCTTTATATAGAAATGCAGAATAAAAATTATCGCGTTAGCCGGGCTACGCTATACAATACTATTGAACTGTTACTTGAATGCGGACTGGTAAGAAAACACCAGTTCGGGCAGAATCATTCACATTACGAAAAATCTCACTTTAACAAACAACACGATCATGTTATTCTTACTGATACTGATGAGGTTATTGAATTTTGTGACCCGAGAATTGAAAATATAAAAAAATCTATTGAAGAGGTTTTCGATATTAAGATCGAAAGTCACTCTTTGTATTTCTACGGAAAAAAAAACAAATAAAATCTATAAAAATTTATTAAATGGTTGATTTATTACTGGGCCTTCAATGGGGCGATGAAGGAAAGGGAAAAATTGTTGATGTATTTACAAAAAATTACAATATCATTTCACGATTTCAGGGAGGACCTAACGCAGGACATACACTGATTTTTGATGGAAATAAAAATGTTCTCCATACCATACCTTCAGGTATTTTTCACAAAACTGCAACTAATGTAGTAGGAAACGGAGTGGTTATTGATCCGGTTATCTTTAAAAAAGAGATCGATAATCTTGCCGATTATAATATCAATTTTAAAACAAAACTGCTGATCTCGAGAAAAGCACATATCATTCTACCCACACACCGTTTACTTGATGCCGCCTCAGAAACCCTGAAAGGAAAGGCTAAAATTGGTTCCACTTTAAAAGGTATTGGCCCCACTTATATGGATAAAACTGGAAGAAACGGGATACGTATAGGAGATCTCGAACTGGACGACTGGAAAGAAAGGTATAATACTCTTACCAAAAAACATTTAAAATTACTCGATTTCTACGGTGTAGATATAGAATACAACCTCAAAGAGCTTGAAGAAGAGTTTTTTAATGCAATTGAACTTTTAAAAACACTTACTTTTATCGATAGTGAAGAGTTTTTTAATCAGGCTTTAAGAAATAATAAAAGCATTTTAGCAGAAGGCGCACAAGGTTCTTTGCTAGATATTGATTTTGGTACTTATCCGTTTGTAACTTCCTCTAACACTACCGCCGCAGGAGCCTGTACCGGTTTAGGGGTTGCTCCCAATAAAATTGGAGAGGTATTTGGTATATTCAAAGCCTATACCACCAGAGTTGGCTCCGGGCCTTTTCCTACCGAACTCTTTGATCAAGACGGAGAGACCATGAGTCGGGTTGGAAATGAATTTGGAGCTACTACAGGAAGGCCCCGCCGCTGCGGATGGCTTGACCTGGTTGCTTTAAAATATTCTGTTCAGATCAATGGCGTTACTCAACTCATCATGATGAAAGCTGATGTCCTCTCCGGATTTGATACTTTAAAAGCCTGTACCTCTTACGATTATAAAGGAGAAGAAATTCAGCATTTGCCTTACAATATTGAAGAGGACAATGTTACCCCCGTTTATACAGAATTTAAAGGATGGAAAAAAGACCTGACCGGATTAAACAATAAGGCAGACCTTCCTGAAAACCTACTCAATTATATCAAATATATAGAGGAGTTTGTGGAAGTACCTGTCAAGATCGTTTCCGTTGGACCGGACAGAAAACAAACAATCAATCTGTAAAAAGAAAGATTAAAATTACCAAGAAGGTAAAGAAATAGTTGAATCTGTTTCTTTACCTTTTTTACTTTAGAGGATTTGCTTACTTTTGACTTGTATGATCTCACATAAAACATTTTTTGTATTCCTTTTTATACTTTTCACCTCCTATTCTTTCGGACAGGAGGCTAAAAAAATAACAATCGTACATTCTGATAATTCTGTAATTGATGAAGAAAAACTGCCCGGCGCCACCATTTTTCTCGGAAATGTTTATATCAAACACGAAGGGATCTCATTAAAATGTAAAAAGGCTGTTCATTACGCTAAAAAAAATTACATCAAAGCTTACGGTAATGTGATCCTCGAACAGGGAGATACCATCAAACAAACCAGCAGTTATACCGAGTACAACGGAAATACCAAGAAAGCGCTTTCCTGGGGAAATGTGCGTATTACTGATCCAAAGATGACCTTAACCACTGATACACTTCGTTTCGACAGAAATAAACAGGTACTTTACTACCGGGATAAAGCTACTATTCGCGACAGCATCAATGTACTCACCAGTCAGAAAGGGAATTATTATCTGGAAAATAATAAATTTCAGGCCATCTCAGATGTAGTGATCACAAATCCGGATTATGTACTTAATTCTCAACATCTCGATTACTTTACCCATAACGGAAAAGCTTACCTTTACGGCTTTACCACTATTAAAAGCGATGACAATTTTATTACCTGCAACAAAGGATTTTACGATACTAAAAAGGATATTTCCTATTTTACAAAAGATGCCAGAATTGTCTATAAAAACAGGGAAATCTTTGCAGACAGTTTGTATTACAACAGGAATACAGGTTTTGCCTCGGCCAATAAGAATATTATAATTACCGATACCATTAGCAATGTGGTGATCAAAGGAAATTATGCCGAATACTATGAAAAACAGGATTCTGCCTTTACCGTGGGAAGAGCTCTTGCCGTTACCAATACCAACATAGATTCCCTTTTTATTCACGGTGATACCCTGCTCGTTACAGGAGAACCTAAAAAAAGGATTATCAGAGCCTATCATCATGTTAAATTCTTTAAAAGTGATATGAGTGGTAAATGTGATTCGATCCACTCCGACCAGGGGACCGGATTCACTCAAATGTTTGTCAACCCGGTACTTTGGTCAAACGAAAGTCAGATCACAGGAGACTCCATTCAACTTTTATCAGATGTAAAGACTGATAAATTAGACAGTCTGAAAGTACTACAAAATGCCTTTATCATTCAAAAAGATTCCATTGGATTCAATCAGATCAAAGGAAGAAATATTCTTGGTAAATTTGATGAAAATGACCTGAGAACAGTTCATGTGGTTGGAAATGCTGAGGTGATACAATATGTAAGAAATGAAAAAAAAGAACTTATTGGTATTGATAAAACCACCTGCAGTTCAATAGTTTTTGAACTAAAAGACGGAAAGATGTTATCAGCCGATTTTATTACAAAACCGGAAGGAGAAACCTACCCCCCTTCTAAATTACCTAAAAATGTTAGAAAACTTCGTGGTTTTGTTTGGCGCGAAGAGGAAAGGCCTATGAATAAAGAAGATATTTTCAAAGAATAAATGAAGGAAGATTTTTTTAAATATCAGGCACAAACCACCCCTCACCCACTGGCACTGGAAATTGTTAAGGCAAAGGGCTCCTATATTTATGATAAACAAGGGAAAAAATATCTTGATTTTATTGCCGGGGTTTCAGCCAATACACTTGGGCATCAACATCCCAAAGTGATCAAAGCTATAAAAGATCAGGCTGATCAATATCTTCACGTAATGGTCTATGGCGAATTTATCCAGCAACCTCAGGTAGAACTGGCCGGAGAACTGGCCAAAAACCTCCCTAAGGAATTACAAAGTGTTTATATTACCAATTCCGGAACAGAAGCTACTGAAGGTGCATTAAAACTGGCCAAAAGAGTGACGGGTAGAGCCGGAATTGTTGCTGCAAAAAATGCCTACCACGGAAATACACAGGGCTCCATGAGTGTATGTGGAAAAGAAGAACAGAATAGTGCTTTCCGCCCTCTGATTCCCGGTGTGAGTTTTATCGAATTTAACCATATTTCCGATCTGGAAAAGATCGATCACAATACAGCCGCTGTTATTCTGGAAACCATTCAGGGCGGTGCAGGTTTTATTACCCCTGAAAACAATTATTTAAAAAAAGTAAAACAGCGATGTGAAGAAACAGGAGCTTTACTCATCCTTGATGAAATACAAAGCGGTATAGGCCGGACCGGCAAGCTCTTCGGATTTGAACATTACAGCGTAATCCCTGATATTCTTATCACCGGAAAAGGCCTTGGCGGAGGAATGCCTATTGGTGCTTTTATCTCCTCTTATAAATATATGAGTCTGCTAAAAGAGCATCCTAAATTAGGACATATTACTACTTTTGGAGGGCACCCTGTAATCTCAGCCTCTGCACTGGCCACCCTGAAAGAGCTCACTCAAAGTGATATTATGCATCAGATCGAGTCAAAAGAAGCCTTATTCAGAAAGATCCTTATTCATAAAGAGATTAAAGAGATTAGGGGAAAAGGACTCATGCTGGCATTGATCCTGAAGGATAAAGAAACTGCAGATCATCTGATCCTGAAAGCCCTAAACAAAGAATTATTACTCTTTTGGCTGCTTTTTGAGCCCAAAGCTGTAAGAATTACCCCTCCTTTAACTATTAGTAAAGAAGAGATCAAAAAAGGTTGTGCAATTATTCTTGATCTATTAAACTCTTTATAAAGAATTACTATTGTCTGATAAATTTTAATATAAAATAACTGATAATCAATTATCGACTCTTATCCTAAAGTCCTGTTAGCCTATAATTGCATAGGTTTTAAGAAGTGTTTAATGGTTTTAATCGGACAACAATGATGAAGAATTTTAAACAAAAAAAAGAAGATACAATAGCACCTTCTCTCTTTTCAACAAAGTTTATGGTTTAATTACTTTTCAAAAGTATATAAATATTTTAATTAATCTAATAATTATTAAATTATTTTATTAACATATTACAAAATATCATAACGATTGATTAATTTTTCCACATTTAACCCTCAATTAAGGTTAAATATATCTTAAAGTTTTCCCAAATCCGAATTTCTTGTGTAACAAATGTACAATACATTACGTCTGTTATATAAATGTCTAATCTATTTGTCTAATCTAAATTATTTATTATTATGAAAAATCTAAAGATCTTTTTAATCGCAGTTGTACTTTTCTCTATCAATGTTTCCGCAAAGAATCACGACCCGGTAAATCCGGATAAACCGATCAATCCCGTCACTACTCAACTGAGAAATGACATTGTTGAACTTATTGGAGATGACTGCCCTTATGAATATCATAAGAACGAGTGTACTGCAGAAGTTTTATTTACCATTAACACAAAAAGTGAGATCATTGTACTTTCTGTCCACTCTCCAAACAAACTGGCTGAGGCCTACTTAAAAAGCCGATTGAATTACAAAAAATCAAATTACAAACCCGTTAAGGAAGGTGAAGTTTTTTTACTGCCCCTTAGGATGGTTAAAGAGTAAGTTTAGTTTATTATTTCCCTTTAAAAGGCGACTCTTAGGAGTTGCCTTTTATTTTTTATAACTACCTGTAAGTATTCCTGATACGTTCCAGTGATTAAAGCTACTCCCTTCATCTTCTCCTTGTTCAATAAGCACCCGGATCGTGTGTTTTCCGGGAGTAAGATCCTCTAAATGAATTACCTTAGGAAAAGTTACGGTTGAAGGACACCAGTTGGAACGACTCAGATCACTTGATGACAATCCGTTTGAAAAATTACCCGAGGCTGGATTTGAAAAACGGTAAGTACCACAATCAGTTCTCCAGGGCACTTCATTATAGATGAGTTTTCCATCAATAAAAACTTTATTTTGCCTTTGATTAAATTCATCTCCTCCACCCCAGCCTCCATGGCCTGTAGATGTGTATAACAATTTTAGATCCTTTACATTTTCAGGCACAGTAAAATCAGCTTTTAAGGTGTCTGTTTTAAATAGTCTGCCGTAATTTTGCCCGGACATCTCAAGAATATTCAAGGTACTGAATAATGGATTGATATATTTCTTCTCAATTTCATTTTCTTTTTCCCATGCGGGATAGAAGTCGAGTTCCAGGCTCACCTTATGACCTCCTTTATCGTAATTTCCTATAAATACACCTACCCACATCTCTTTTTTTGAATTGGGGATCAATGAGGTTATTTCTTCTTTGTACACTACCGAATCCCTCCATTTATAATTATTTATCTCCCGTTTTTTATTAAAATGTGATACCCCGAACGAAGTAAAAAAACGCATCAGTTCAACCGGAACAGAATAATCAGAAGTACTTACAATACCCTGATATTCTTTACCATCATGCCCCTTAAAAACAGGCAGAACCTTTATTCCATTCTTAAAAGCATCCAGCACAGTTTTTCCTTTTGTATCAGAAACCGTAAACAAACTGCAAGTACGATCATAAGCATCGCCATTAGACCAATTGGTCACAGTGGCAAACACACTTGCCCCTTCCCTTACAATTTCAGGCAACTCTATCTTTTTTAAAATAACAGTCCCGTTGGAACATCTGTATGTCTTGTTCTTTTCATCAAGACTACAAGCTTTTAAAGATGTATCATAATTGATCTGCTGTTTGTTAAAAACAGACAAACTTACATACCTTGATTTAATCTGTAATTCTCTTAACTCCGGTTTGGTGATTTCTTTTGCTTCAGAAACAGGATAAAATAATACAGTGGATTCAGGTAATTCGTGAATATCTGTGGCGATCAACCGCTGACTCCCGTTGATCTTAACTTTTAATGCAAGTCCGTTCTTGGTTAAATAACTCTGATAAGGAGAACCCTTGGCCTTGCTTTTATCGGTATACCAGATCTCTATGGTATTTGAAAAAGCCTTAAAAGTTGTTTTTTTACATTCATACCCCAGAATTTTTTCAGTTTCATTTTGTAAAACAGGCTGTGGTAAAGAAGAAAAATTCTCAACAGTTTTATAAAATTGGTCTTTATGTTTAATAATATTGATCACAGCTCCGGTATTGTAATCTATATAGGCCAGATTTTTATCGCCATTATCAGAGAGATATACTACATGATCTTTAAAAATTAATGTGGCAGCAGGCCTTTTGTCTTTATCATTTATGTTTTTATGATAAATAACCTCTACAGGGTTCTGTGCCTGCACCAGGGTGATAATCATAAAGAAAAAAAGGATTAATATATTTTTTTGATCACTACTGTTTTTCATAAGAGTACTGTTTTTATATATGGATTAGCTTCTCAGTCAAAATCTGCGATAAAAATAAATCAAAAATTAAAAAATATTCTCCTTTTTTAGACGAATTACCTCGTTGGATTGCCCGATAGCCTTAAAATTGATAATTCTTCTTTTATTTCACATTCTCTAAAAGAATTTAATGTTTATTTTTGTGTTCTAACCGTTTATAATTTTACAGTAAGATGAAATATTTCCTTCTTATTCTTATCTCTTTCAGCTCTTTATTGGTATCCTCTCAAAACAATAAGAAGTTTAACGTTTTATTTATCATTTCAGATGATCTTACGGCTACAGCTGTTTCGGCTTATGAAAACAAAGCCAGTAAAACTCCCAATATTGATAAACTGGCTTCCGAAGGTGTAAGGTATACCAAAGCCTATTGCCAATATCCTGTGTGTGGCCCGTCCAGAGCTTCTTTTATGTCGGGTTATTATCCCAGTGCCACCACAACCTACGGATATATAAGCGGAAGAAAAAATATTGGTCCCGACAGACAAACCTGGGCGCAATTGTTTAAAGATAATGGGTATTATTCTGCCAGAGTAAGTAAGATCTTCCATATGGGAGTCCCTATTGATATTGAAACCGGTTCAAACGGTGCCGATGATGAAGCCTCCTGGACAGAACGCTTTAACAGTAAAGGTCCGGAATGGAAAGCCATAGGTGAAGCTGAACTTGTACAGGGAAATCCCGATGGAAAGATCGAAAGGAAAGGCGGTAATGTGATGACCATTGTTAAGGCAGACGGAGATGACCTTGTTCATTCCGATGGAAAAACTGCCCAAAAAGCCATTGAACTGATCAAAAAACATAAAGAAAAACCATTCTTTCTCGCTGTTGGATTTGTACGCCCCCATGTGCCTTTTGTAGCCCCAAAGAAATATTTTATTCCCTATCCATTTCAAAATATCGTTATGCCGGAAAGGATAAAAGAGGACTGGAATGACATTCCAAAAAGGGGTATCAATTATGTGACAAGCGTTAATGCTCATATGTCACCGGAACAGGAAAAAAAGGCTGTCGCAGCTTATTATGCTGCCGTTTCCTATATGGATACTCAGGTAGGAAAAGTATTAAAAACCTTAAAAGATGAGGGGCTGGAAGACAATACTATTGTGATTTTCACTTCCGATCACGGATTTCATCTGGGAGAACACCGATTCTGGATGAAGGTAAGTCTGCACGAAGAATCGGTCAGAGTTCCTTTGATCATAAAAGTTCCCGGAAAAAAACCGGCAGTATGTAATTCATTTGTTGAATTGCTCGATCTGTATCCCACTATTTCAGAATTAGCCGGATTAAAGCCTTCTCAATATATACAAGGTAAAAGTTTGGTAAAAACTATTGATCATCCCAACACTAAAGTTCGCGACATGGCCTTTACTGTGACTCAGGGAGGAAGATCATTTTTGATTAGAACTGATAAATGGGCTTATATTCAATATGATGAAGATGCCGGATCGGGTATTGAACTTTACGATATGGAGAAGGATCCCAAACAATTTTACAATCTTGCCCTAAAACCTGATTATGCCGGTGTTGTAGCCGGTTTTCAAAAGAAACTAAAACAAAAACTTGCTGAAGTCAGGGATAATGATCTCGGGATCAGTTATTGATTAATTCATCCAGCATATTCCTGACCTTACCACTGTTCCAATCGGCTGCACCGGTTTTTTCTACAACAATCCGGCCCTCTTTGTCGATAATAAAAGTTGTAGGCAAAGAATTGGTTTGCAACTCTTCCGGAGCTTTTGAAGTCTGAAAATAAACCGGGAGCTCATAACCTTTATCCGCAAGGAATTTCATAACTTTTTTCTGATCATCACTGGCCAGAAAAACAAAATCCATCTTGCTCTTATAATCATTGTAAAGATCCTGATAAGAAGGCATCTCGGCCACACAGGGCGGACACCAGGTTGCCCAGAAATTCACAAGAACCACTTTTCCTTTAAAACTGTTAAAATCCACCGGATTTCCCTGAATATCAGATAAATTCCAGTTATAGGTACTTAGGCTTACTCTTTGGCTTTCATCGATCTCCATATTAAAAACCCGGGTAGTAACATAGGAAACCCCTTTGATAAGAAAGGCTCTTACCGGTAGTCCGTAGGGTGTAAAAAGAAAGATGATAAAAGCAAAGAATATAATATTGGAAAGATTCTTTTTGATGAAATCCATAGTTTTTTAAGTTTTTGCAAATCTACTTGGATAATGTTCAAATAACAAATTTCAAACCTCAAATAAAACTTAAATTTATATCAATCCCTTAACATACATGGGTTTTAGGCAATTATCAATGATTTAATGCTATTTATTTTAACCTCAACGGAAGTACGAGTTATCACTTTATACTTTTTTTACTTGCCTCGCCCTCAGGCGAGTTTAACTTTCAGCTCCATATATTCTTCCTGTAATTTTAAATTTTTACCTTTTCTCTGCCCCTAATCATCCAAAGTCCAAAAAAAGTAATCAAACCATTGATCAACAGTATTGTAAATCCAAAATGGAAATTGAACCAACTTATCGAGAATATTTTAACGAAATAAGCCAGAAACGGCGATAAAACCGCAACAAAAGGTACCCATTGATCTTTTACAGAGTATCCGGTGAATAAACCAAAAGAGAATAATCCCAGTAAAGGACCATAAGTATATCCTGCAATGGTAAAAACTGTATTGATCACACTATCATTATTTACAGCTTTAAATATCATTATAATACCAATCAAAACAAATGCCACTACAATATTGATACGATTTCTGATCCGTTTCTTTTCCGCTTCGGTTTTATCTTTTACACTTATAAAATCAGTATAAACAGCTGTGGTTAAAGAGGTCATGGCCGAATCTGCAGAAGAAAAAGCCGCTGCAGCGATCCCCAGCATAAAAATGATTCCTGCAAAGATCCCAAAATAATTTAAGGCCAGATCCGGAAAAATCTTATCCGTATCGATAAAGCTGCCCTGAGCATCAACCGGCCAGTTAATTCCGGTTTTTTGGATGTACAGATAGAGCAAAACCCCAAGTGTCAGGAAGATCAGATTGGTTATGACCAGAATAACACTATAGAGATAGATATTCATTTGCGATTCCTTTAAATTACGGCATGTCAGACTTTTTTGCATTTCATTCTGATCCAGTCCGTTCATCGCAATGGCGACAACAATTCCGGTAATAAACTGCTTGTAGAAATTCTTTTCATAAAACCAGTCGAAATTAAAAACAGTAGCATATTTACTTTCTGCAACGGCATTGATCATCCCTGAAAAGGAAAAACCCAACTCACTTTTTACAATATAAATACTTACTCCAACTGACAATAACATCATGGTGGTCTGAAAAATATCAGTCCATACAATCGTTTTTATTCCTGCACGATTGGTATAAGACCAGATCAATAAGATTGTTGTTGCAACCGTAACAAAAAATGGTACATCATATTTTTGAAAAAAGGCAAGATGCAAAACCACTGAAACAACAAAAAGCCTTAATGAGGCTCCTATCGACTGAGAAATCAGAAAGAGCAAAGAACCTGTTTTATGTGAATATTTACCAAATCTAGATCCGAGATAAGAATAGATCGATATCAGATTTAGCTTATAATACAAGGGTAAAAGAATTCTGGCAATGAGAAAATAACCCACCAAATAGCCTAATACCAGCTGAAAGTAGTAAAAATTACTGTTTCCTACCTCTCCCGGAACCGAAATAAATGTAATTCCCGATAAGGAAGCTCCTATCATTCCAAAGGCAACTGCATACCAGGGCGATTGATGATCTCCGGTAAAATAGGTCTGAACACCTGCATTTCTTGAAGTGATTCTGGAGATCAGGAACAGAACACCAAAATAAAGAGCTATAACAGAAAATACAATAATCGGACTCATTGAAGATATTGATTTATAAGAGCTAAATTTATTAAAAATACTCAAACAAAAAATGAATAAATGATTACTTTTATTTCATCAATTATAAAACTTATTTTCTCTATGAAACAAGCCCCTGTAATCCGGGAAGCGAATACAGATTCTGAAAAAAAAATCTGCGCAAAAATCATGACCGGATCTGATCCGTGGAAAACTCTTGGAATCACCATGGAGATGATGCTAAAAACACTTAAGGATCCTTTGCATAAAACCTATCTGGTACTTATCAATGAACAAATTGCAGGCACCTTTGTTTTGCAGGAAAGGGGAGCTTTTACAGGCTATATAAAAAGTATCGCGGTAAAAAAAGAATGGCAAGGGCATAAAATAGGAGAATTGATGATGACCTTTATTGAAGATAAATTCTTTTTATCAGGTTCGAATGTTTTTTTATGTGTTTCCTCTTTCAATAAAAACGCACAAAGATTTTATCAGAATTTAGGCTATAAAGAGGTTGGCATACTAACGGATTATGTAGTAAAAGGTTATGATGAAATCCTTATGCGAAAAACAAGGGGGCCCATTATAAAGAAATAGATATCTTCTCTTTTCAGTAGTTTCGCTTAGACAAACCTATTCAAATTTGTTTGACATAAAAAATGTTAAATTTTTAAAAATAATCCGAATATTCCTCAATTCAAATATAAAAAATGCCAATTCTTTTTTATAATTTTACAGAAGTCTGTACATATTGTTTTTTAAGCAGAACTTTTCTGAAAAGAGCAGGATAAAGATCCAAAAAATCATTCAGACTAAAACCCTAATTTTTAAAATAATATCTAATACAAAAAATTATAAATATGGCAAATGTAAAAAAGATCAAAGGAGTAATTGCAATTTTAACCGGCGGGGGTGATGTGCCGGGACTAAATCCTGCCATCAGGGCAATTACCATCAGAGCCAATCGCGAAGGCTACCGGGTAATTGGCTTACGAAGAGGATGGGCAGGAATAACCGAATTAATCAGAGATAAAAAAGCAGACAATTCAAGGAATTATATTGTTTTAACAAATGACATCGTTAACAAAGCAGGACGTACAGGAGGTACCTTCTTACACTCTTCAAGAACCAGACCCAGTCATATGCCTAAAGACAAAGTACCAGAACATCTGAAGGATACTTACAATAAGGATTATAACGACCTCACTCCCGAAATCATTAAAAACCTTGAATGGCTGGAAGTGGATTACCTTATCCCTATTGGAGGTGACGATACTTTAAGCTACGGAGTAAGAATGTACAAAGAAGGTGTAAAAGTTGTTGCCATTCCTAAAACCATGGATAACGATGTTCCCGGAACAGATTACTGTATTGGTTTCAGTACCTGTGTTACCAGAACCATATCAATGACCAATTATCTGCGTACTTCGGCAGGATCTCACGAAAGGATCCTCGTTATGGAAGTGTTTGGAAGATATGCCGGATTTACAGCCATGTTGCCTACCATGGCAGGAGCAGCAAACCGCTGTGTAATTCCTGAATATGAATTTGATATCAATCACCTTACCGAATTACTGGTTCACGATCGCAATAATAATCCGAGTAAATATTCTGTGGTATTGGTTTCTGAAGGAGCTATGTTTAAAGGTGGGGAAATGGTCTTTCAAAATGCCGAAAAAGATATGTTCGGACATGCTAAATTAGGAGGTATCGGAGATCTGATCTCTGCAGAGA